>JAISQP010000066.1 GCA_031274115.1 Synergistaceae bacterium | reverse complement strand
GGCTCTTACGGCGGAATACTCGCCACAGCGACGCGCGACTCTGTTATAAAACACGTCGAAAGTCTGAAAAAGAAAACTTGGGAAGAGTAGCGGGAGGAAAACATTGATGAAAATTTCTTGGAAGGTCATATTTTTAACGTTATTTCTCTGTGCCCTGGTAGTTCCAGCGGATGCCGCCAACGACAAGATAAGGATCGGCATTCTGAAATTCGGGAGCAAGGCCGACGGCGTCCAGGACCGGCAGGCAGAGATCATAACCGATATATTCACCCGCGCGTTGTATGGCTCCAAGACGGTCAGCATCTATGAGCGGGAACGCTTCGAAGATGTCGGCGCCGAGATCAGAGTAGGTCTTTCGGGGTTGGTGGATCCAATGACCGCGGCAGAAGTAGGCAGGATCAAAGGGCTTCAGTACATGGTCCTTGGAGCGGTAACCGAACTTAACCAAAAGGCCGACGGCGTGATTATCCCGCTGGGAGGGATCGGCATCGGTTCCGGAAGCCACGAGGCAAAAGCGCGAATAGAGATGCGAGTAATCGACGTCGCTACATCGGAGATATGCCTTGCGCTCACGGAGGTCGGAACGTCAAAAAACTCCGCCCAGGCGTTGTCTTTCGGGGGTGTCGCGTGGGCTGAGGGTGAGTTTGGCGGGTTGGAGGCGCGCGCGATCAATGACGCCGCAATCCGCCTAGCGAACAAGATACGGGTCGAACTGGGCGGTGAATATTCATACGTGATTTCAGGGAGCGGCAGCGAGTTCATCATCGATCAGGGTGAGGCAAACGGCGTCGAGAATGGCGCTCTGTTCCTGGTCTACGCGGAGGGTTCGACTGTTCGCGGTATGAACGGCGAGGTCCTGGGGCGCGATAAAATTCCGCTCGCGGTCCTGAAGGTCAAGAGCGCGGAGAGCGCCCACAGCGTCTGCACGGTTGCGCCTCCCACAAAAGGGAACCTCATTAAAAGAGGCGACAAGGTAGAGCCTATATCGGCCGAAGAAGCGCGAAAAATAAAGCCTGTATCATCTCGTCCGGCTGTATCAGCCTCGAGCGAAACGTTCGATCAGATCTTTAAAGAAGACTCGAGCCCGTCTTCGCCTGGTTCGCCTGAAAGAGAACCGCAAGCGGGGGAGGAGGTCCTCGAAAGACCCGCAGAGCCTCGCTCCACTCAGCCGGCTGTCGCGAGACAGCCCGCGGGGTATTATCAAATGAAGGAAGTTGAGGGCATTGACCCGAACAGCACGACCGACGCCAAGCTCATCGACGCGTATGTGTTCATCGAACCAACCGAGAGAAATACGCTTGGAATCCAACATCGCGGCGCGTGGCAGATGTATTCCGGCAAACGCTACAAGGACGCGTTCGAGATTTTCACAAAGCTGACGGACGACTATCCTGGAAATTACCTCTCCGCTTACTGGGCGGGGATGTGCGCGATAAAGCTGGGGAGCGACAAGGAAGCGGCCAAATGGTTTGACCTGGCTCTGGCTTTCAACCCTAACTATCAGCCGGCGATCGACGCAAGGGCGAAAATCGGCGAGGATCCGGCCAACAAACCGGCGAAGAAGAAAAAGAAATAACGGAATTAGAATAAGACGCGTCCCGAGGCGCTTGGCGTCTCGGGATTTTCACTTATGTTCACCAAACCTCCTTTTCGGAGAACGCCAATGAACTTGCAAAGACGCGCGCAGACGAGATTTATTCCGTCTGTCTCACTCTCGCCCATGTCGCCCGCGAACCTTTCGCAGAGCATATGGGCTATTTCGAGAGTGCTTCTTCTGCCGTCGATAGCGCTCCACACAAAACTCCCGTAATCGTCGAATTTGACGGTGTACGTGCGTGGCGTGTCCTTTAAAAAGCGCCTGACGAACCTTTCGAATAGAGAGTCTCGCGTCAGAACAGCTCCGAGACGCCCGCCTTCGATGGTCACAGTTTGGGCCTTTTCGCTTTTCGACGGGACGAGGTCAAGAAAATTCTTTCTCATTTTTCATCGTCTGTGACGCCGGTGACAGATGTTTTGTCAAAGAGCGAGAGTTTTAAAAGCGAGTACCCCAGGACGGCGAAAGCCGCGCACGAGAACGCGGGGCCGAGAAGCGTTCCCTTTTCGCTGATGGAGATATTTACGCCGAGCGACGCTATGATTGCGAGCAGTATTCCGATCAGGCCCTCGCCGGCGATGAGCCCGGAGGAGTACAGCAGGCCGTTTTCGATTTTATCCTCCGTCGCCGGCCCCTCAGCCTCCCGCCTCGCGAGCCGTCTTTCGAGAGGAAGCCTCAGAATGCCGCCTATCGCCACCGGAATGGAGAGGTATATGGGCAGATAGAGCCCTATCGCTATCGCCAGCACCGGCAGTCGCAAAAGGGCGAACGAAAGCCCTATCGCGGCGCCGGAGATGACCAGTATCCACGGCAGGTTTCCGAGCATGACGCCCTCTGTTACCATCTTCATCAGAGTGGCCTGGATCGCCGGTATCTCGCGTCCGCCGAAACCCCACGCCGAGTCGAGCAGCTTCAGAATGGCGCCGACGGCCGCGGCGGAAAATACGACGCCGATCAATTCGCCCAACTGCTGGCTTCTTGGAGTCGCTCCCACTATATAGCCCGTCTTGAGGTCCTGGGACATGTCGCCCGATATTGCCGCTATAGTGCAGATGATCGCACCGATGCTCATGACCGACAGCATGCTTCCGTGATCGGTTTTCCCCATCATCTTGAAGACGAGCGATGTTATGAGCAGCGTCGCTATCGTCATTCCGGAAACCGGGCTGTTGCTGCTGCCCAATACCCCCACAATCCGCGCGGATACTGTCGAGAAGAAAAAGCCGAACAGGATCGCCAATAACGCTCCCAAAAACCCAATCGGCACGTATGGGAAGACGATTAGAAACACGAAGACAGCCGCAGCCCCCAGTAATATAAAAAGGAAGGGTAAGTCGCGATCTGTCCGCGATGACGCGCCGTTCTCGCGGGACGTCCTCAGTTCCCGCATCGAATCGACGAATGACCTCACTATCAGCGGGAGAGATGAGACGAGGCTGTACAAGCCGCCGAAAGCCACCGCGCCGGCGCCGATGTAGCGGAGGTAATTCGCCCAGATGTCGTCGTGCGTCATCTGCGCTATGGGGACCGCGCCTGGAAATATGGCGCCTGCCGACTGCGAACCGAAAAAATAAACGAGCGGCATTATGCAATACCAGCCGAGAGAAGCTCCGGCCAGCATAAAAAGCGAGGTCTCCGGCCCTATGATAAATCCGACTCCCATCAGCGCGGGAGAGGCGTCGATCCCGATTCCTGAGCCGCTCAGCCCTTTGAGGGCAGTCGAAACGCTGGAGGGGAAAACCGCGAGCCCGTCCGAGATGAATTGGTAAACGGCGCCGATCCCGACGCCCGCGAAGGTCAATTTAGCCTTCCTGCCGCCCCTTTCGCCCGCTTTTAAAACCTCCGCGCAAGCGGCGCCCTCCGGGAAGGTTAGCTCCTCGCTTTCTATGGTGATGAGGGCGCGCCTCAGGGGAATCATGAAGAGGACGCCGAGGATTCCTCCCGCGAGCGAGACGCCGGTTATCATGAGATAGCTTGGCGCTCCGGTTCCCCATTCCCTGCCCCAGAGGAAGAGAACCGGAAGGACAAAAATCGCGGCGCTTGCGATGGACTCGCCCGCGGAACCGATCGTCTGGGCCATGTTGTTCTCCAATATCGAGTCTTTCTTGAATATCACGCGTATTACGCCCATCGATATCACTGCCGCCGGAATCGACGCGCTCACGGTCTGCCCTATGCGAAGTCCGAGATACGCGTTCGCCGCGCCGAAAACGAGCGCCAGAACGACGCCGAGCGCCGCGGCGAAGGGAGTGAACTCTGGAATGATTCTGTCTGCCGCTATGAAGGGTTTCGTGTTTTTATCCATCGTGACCTGCCTCATATGAGATTTGGGATCGGAATAAAAATAAATCCGCAGAAAGTATAAGCGATAGAAAAAAATCGAACAATAGACGTAAATATCCGAAAAAAACGGCGCCCAACGTTCATGTCGGGCACCGCGTTTAAGGAACCGCTGATTTATCGTTAGATAAAGATTAAAACCCCAGCTCAGCCGGACAGGCTGACAGAGGAGGCGCTCGTCTGTCCCTGGGCGTAAAGCGCCCGGAGCTGGTCGGTGAGATTGGATTTCAGCTTCGATATCAATACGTCGATGGAAGCCTCTATATCCGCAAAACCGGCGTCATCCCCTTCGGTTTTCGAGGCGTCCGACGTCTCTGCGGCGCCTGTCTTTGCAATCGCCTGAAATTTCGACACCAGTGCGCCAAAGCCTGCGGAGGCCTCATTTTGGAGCTCAGACGCGGGTCGCGCGCCCCTTCGCCCGCGTCCGATCTTTTCCTCGAGCGAGGACAAGTCTCCGCTATGCGCGACTTCTTCAATATCCTCCGCCAGCGCTTCGATCATCTTAGCGCGTGCGCCGTCAGCGGTGTCCGCTTCGCTCTTTAGCTGACTCGCCAGTTCGGAAGCCCTGGTTTTCAACTTTTCAGGATCGTCCCGCAGGCTCTCGAGTTCTGACAATATCTGTTCGGGAGTCAAGCCGGACGCGGTTTGAGCGGAAGAGTTCGAACTCTCCTCTTTCTCTATCAGAGCCTGTATTTCAGCCAGAAGAGCTTTGATGCTCTCCAAAGTCGAGCTTGTATCCTCTTCCCCGTCTTCCTCTTCCTCCATCAGAGCCTCCATAAGCTTCGAGGAGACGCCTGCCGCGCCGCCCGGTCCGGGCCCCATCGGCCTCGTTCCGCCCGGTTCACGCGCGAGCTTTTCCTGCAGCGGGGACAAATCCCCGCTCTCCGCCGTGATTGCGAGATCTGACGCCAGCTCCTCGAGCATCCTGGCCCGAATGCCGACAGAATCTCCTGCCTCGCTTGCGGCCTCGACCGCCAGCTCCGCCGCCCTCGCCTTTAGTTTTTCCGGGTCGTCCTGGAGGCTCTGGAGTTCCGATATTATTTTATCCGGCGATAGGCCGGACTGAGACGTTTTTGCATCGGTCGGAAACGACTTCGAAACCGTTTCGGAATTTCCCTGCTGCTGTTTTTTCTTGAGCTGTTCAAGGTACTCTTCCCACAGAGTGCTGCTATAACCGGAAACTGAACTTACGCTCATCATACCATCTCCTTACTGTTGCCATAAGGTTTTCAACTGTTACCTCGCTTTAAGCGCCCCTGTTTATCCTCCTCTCTGTCGATATTTTCGGCGTCGGAGGGTCGTTGCGGCGCTAAAAAACGTTAAGGATTGTTATCAAACTGTAAAGAAGTGCAAACCCGCCCCCCTGATGCGTTAAAATCAGGAAGCCGATTTATTCGTCAGACGCCGGAGGGCTGACGGTATCAGGACAAGAGGGGGCGGGGACCATAAGGGAGATTCTCGTGATTGACGATGACGTGGAACTTTGCAAGCTGCTCGAGGACTATTTCGTCTCGGAGGGATTTCGTTTCTCCTGCGCGCATTCCGGGGATGAGGGGCTCAATTTACTGGCTTCGCGTCAATGCGACATAGCGATATTGGATGTGATGCTTCCTGGAAGGGACGGTTTCGAGATCCTGAAGGAAATCAGAAACATCTCGTCCGTTCCGGTTATCATGCTTACCGCTAAAGGGGATCATGTGGACAGAGTGATAGGGCTCGAAATGGGCGCGGATGACTATATCTGCAAGCCGTTCAGTATGCGCGAGCTGTCGGCGCGAGTCAGAGCGGTACTGCGGCGTTCCGGCGGTTTGCTTGAAACCGCCTCTTTGGACGTCATCTGCCTGATAGACCTTGAAATGGATTTGAAATCGCGTTCCGTCAAGATTGGCAATAAACCCGTTCCCCTTACGAACGTCGAATTCAGGCTGCTGGAATCTCTGCTGTCGTGCGCGGGCAGAGGGATATCGCCGGAGCAGTTGTCCTGGGAGGCCCTGGGGCGCGGCCATACGCCGTTCGATAGGAGTTTGAGCGTGCATATCAGCAGGCTGAGGCGAAAGCTCGGGCTCTATCCATGCGGAAGCGAACGCATAAAAACCCTGAGGGGAGAGGGGTTCATATATGTTTTCCCTGAAAGAGACGCTCCGGAGAGCAATATATAATGAAGAGAATAACCGGCTTCCCTCTGTTTTGGAAAATATATCTTACCCTGCTGTCAGTGCTGTTTCTCCCGATGATTCTATTTAACCTGTCGCGTATAGCGCATGACGAGTATAGGAATATGCCGGATGGAATCATCCGGCATCTGGAGTGGAGCGCGTCGGAACTTGCCGATCGGTCGGAGTCGGTGTCGAGCCAAAATATGGAGTCGTGGATTGAAGACGTTAAAGAAAACAGCGGGCTGGATATTTGCGTCAGCAGGGACGGAACGAATTTTTACCTGCCCGGGCTCGAATGGCTCGCATCGGGCATGACGGCTGACGGCCCCTGCGGTTCTCCCAGGCCTTTCCAACCGATAGTCGCCTCCTCGCTTTCGCGCTCTGGGCGCACCGGGATAACCGCGGCCCTGCGTCCTTTTCGCGGTGAACCGGGCGGCTCTCCCAGACTGCGCAACGTGACGGTATTGCTGTTGGTGGCGGCCCTCTCGGTCGTTTTCAGTTTTATGCTCGTTCAAAATTTCATGACCCCGTTATCTGAGCTGAGACGGATAACGCTGAAGCTGGCGAACGGCGATTTATCCGTCAGGGTGGGGCGCGGTGTGACGGGGCGCGGCGACGAGATAGCTGATTTAGGCGCCGGCTTCAACAGGATGGCAGAATGTGTCGAAAATCTTATATCTTCCCAAAAAAGACTCTTGAGTGATATTTCACACGAGATCCGGTCTCCCCTGCAGCGCATGGAGGTAGCCCTGGCCATCTTGCGAAGGGAGTCGAAGGTCGGTGATGAAGTCTACATAGATCGGATGGAACTGGAAATATACCGTATCGACAATATGATCGAGGAACTCCTTACATTGACCCGCTCCGACGGCGTAACTTTAGCGCAGACCGAACAGTTGGAGCTGGACGAAATGATCGATTGCATAATCGGGGACATCGAATTCGAAACGGGAGAAAAGAAAAATATTACCGCGAACACGCAAAAGTTATCGGTGCAGGGAGACTCGACGCTCCTGAACCGGGCGCTCGGCAACGTGATACACAACGCGATCCGCCATGCCCCGCCGAACACCGGAGTCGAGGTAAACGCCTATCGGGACGGCGAACGTGTCGCGATTATTGTCAGGGATCACGGGCAGGGAGTCCCTGACGACGAACTCGATAAGATATTTATGCCGTATTATCGCACCGACAAAGCGCGTGAGCGGTCTAAAGGAGGAACAGGCCTGGGCCTGGCCATAACGAAACGCATCATTGAAAACCATGGGGGCGTGATAACCGCCGCTAACGACCCCGCCGGCGGGCTGACAGTCACGATTATTCTGAACTCCGCGTGATAAACGCGGGGCGATCGAGCGCGTCGTCGCATTATGTGTTACTATCAAGTTGTTCCAAGGTGGGCCAGAGAACTTTCGGCTCACTGCGTGAATCGGACCGCGACAGAAGTACTTCCATGCCGCGTAAAGCCGCCCAAGAGCGGCGTCTTTACGCTTACTTTGTCGCACGGCAAAAATCATGCCGAGAACAATGCGTCCGACATCCTGTCGGACGCCGATTCACTCCGTTCACTCGAAAATTCTCTTTCCCATGAGCAAACGTGATAGCCATAAAAGAAAAAGGTAAAAAGGGTGCAGGGAGCGGGCTTCCTGCCGGGGTTTGGGGCGGCGCTTCCCAAGGTCTATCGGTATTCCAGCGTCTCGTCTCCCGGGAAACGGAGCGTATATTCGACGGTGATTTTTTTCGTCTCGCCCGGCTTCAGCTT
>JAISQP010000055.1 GCA_031274115.1 Synergistaceae bacterium | reverse complement strand
CCGCACTCTCGTGATGACTGAGGCGAGTAAGAGCGCGAACCTAATCATTAACGAGCTAAAGTTAAATTTACCTGATGTGGTGAATTTATAGGTTACAGAAATTCCCGGGAACTACAGTTAACACCCAATTTAAGCGAAGTGGTTTTAATCGTGACCCTTTAGGCCTCTGACAATAAATCAGCCTTAGAATTATTGAGGGTTGTTTTTTGTGAGGGATTTCAGCCACAGATCGAGCTTTTCGCGATCGAGGGGATCTTTGGGTTCTTCCTCGAAACCGACGCTGGCTTCGTCGATTTTTTCCAAGGCGAGAGCTGATTGTTCCTCGTCAGACGATTCCGGCCAGTTTTCCATGAACTCGGAAAACGAGGAGGCAATGTCGGTTATTTCTTTCTTCAGCGAGTCAATCCGCGCCTGAAGTTCGAGGCGTTTCGAGTCCGCGTCTCCATCCTGTGGGAGGTGGATCGACTCGAGGGCTATTCCCCTCATCGCTATGAGCTTTCCGGTAATTTCGGAGAGCGTCGTGTCGGTCGCGGCAAGCCGCTCGACAAAACCTTTGCCGGAGATTTTTTCATATACCCTTGCGCCGAGATATCTGTCAATATTTCGGTACCGCTCCATAATAATCACATCTCCGGCAGTAACCGCTCACGCCCCGCTAAAGAACGGACTTGCGGGCGCGCGAGCGGCTCGTCGTTTTTTATGCTGTCGTTCCTGAATTGACCTCCTGCCCGATCTCGACTTCCGGCTCAGGCTGAGGCGTCGATCTCTCGGACACGCCTATCTTAGCATAGCGCTCAATGCCGGTCCCGGCTGGGATCAAAAGTCCGATAATAACGTTCTCTTTCAGACCCTGCAACCCGTCGACCTCGCCTCTTACCGCCGCCGCTGAGAGTATTTGCGCCGTCTGCTGGAACGACGCCGCCGAAAGGAAGCTGTCCGTGGCGAGCGCCGCCTTTGTGACGCCGTGCACCACGGGGCGGCTCTCCGGCGCCTCTCTCAACCTTCGTATAAAAGAGATCCTCTGTATAATACGCTTAGCCTCCGTCGGCGCGGCCTGGGCTCTAATTATGACGTGGTCCGGGTGCGCCGTGATTATACCGTCTATCGCGTCATGGTCGATCTCGCGCCCCGCGTCGACTAAGATGCGCCCGAGCGAATCACGGACTGGCTCGAGAAGAACTTTCCCGAGCGCGTTTTCCTTCAAGACCTGCTGGAGCAGCTTCTCGTGAGAGAGGATCGAGCCTTCGAGGTCCACCGCGACGATAGAGCCTTCTACTAAGCCGCGGACGATCCCGCCGTCCACCATAGTCGGGATAGAGTCTATCGCGTTGCCGTCCCTGTCTATGGCTTGAGTCATCGGTTTGCAGAAGTAGTGATCGATCAGAACGTGGTGCATCGCGTCCTGTATGTTAATCTGTTCGGTCGACTTCCACACCTTTACGGACTTGACAAATCCGTCACGAAGGACGCCAAGTATGTCCTTCGTGAGAAGGGTGTCCTTGGCGGCTATCATCTCGCCGTCTATGACTATGTCCTCGGCGAGATATTTGCTGTCCTCCATCGAGGAAAGAGCCTCCGTGTCGCAGACCATCATAGGGCGCGGGTTCTCCTTCACGATGTCGATGAGGAGCGAGCTGGTGAGCGTGGTTCCAGCGGGAATCTTCGAGTCGCTGTCTCCGGCGAAGTCGTCTATCAGAAGCAGCCCTTCGAGCATGTGCCGGAACGCAGCCTCTCCAACCACTACGCGCAGGTCCTCGCCGTCGTCCTGGACAATTATGTCCGATATAGCGCGGCCGGGAGCGAGTATGTCCGAGATGACGGATTCAGAAAGCTCGGCCCCTCTGTACTTGTTGGCGAGATCTCCGACGCCGCCTCCCCAAAGATCGCGCATCGCCTTGCCGGCGAGAAACATCACGGCTTCGGCCATGTATTCGTCGTTGTCGCGTTCGATTTCGGCGACCTCTGCCTCGAAGTCCTCGCGCCAAACCAGCTCTCCAGCCACAAAAGCGCTGTCGCCCTCCTCGGCGACCCTGACGCGGTTGACCGGCGCGACATTTCTCAATATGGTCTCGATGTGCTTGTCGTTGATCGAAACGCCCTGGGTTCTATAGACCTCCTGTATCCCGTCGAGAAGGTATCGCTGAACCTCCTCCAGGCCCTCGACTTCGAGAAGCTGCTGTGGATCCTTGTAACCTTCGGTCAGTTCCTGCCCTATCCTCACCTGAGAACCGACCTGTATGTCCGTCTTGAGGCTTTGAACAGCGGGAACGTTCCAGGCCACCCTCTCCTCGTTTCCGTCTTTGTCGGAAGTTTCGACTATTATCTTGCGCTTACCTTCTGTCTCTCGAATCTCGACTATGATCCCTTCCCTGTCCGCAAGCATCGCCACTTTCTTCGGACGGCGGACTTCGAAGAGCTGTTCGATTCTCGGAAGGCCCTGTGTGATGTCCTCTCCTGTAAACTGTCGTACGCCGCCCGTGTGGAACGTGCGCATCGTCAACTGTGTGCCGGGCTCTCCGATCGACTGGGCCGCGACTACGCCGACAGCCTCTCCGACGGAAATCTTTTTGCGGGTGGCAAGATCCCTCCCATAGCACGTGCGGCAGATTCCATGCCTCAACCCACATGTGAGAGGGCTGCGCACCCACACTGATTTTACGCCGAGCTCCTCTATCTTCCTCGCCATCGCGGAAGATATCTCCTCGTTCTTCCGAAGAATAACCTCTTCGGTCTCCGGAGCTTGCAGGTCGCGCAAAAGGATACGGCCGGTGAGGCGCTCGGAGAGCGAGATTATAACCTTGTCCTCCGCCGTGAGCGGCCTCACCTCCACGCCTCTGTCGGTGTGACAGTCGTCTTCGGTTATTATCAGGTCCTGAGCGACGTCAACAAGCCTTCTAGTGAGATAGCCGGACTTCGCGGTTCGAAGCGCCGTGTCGGCCAGCCCCTTCCGCGCTCCGTGCGTGGAGATGAAGTACTCCAGCATGTTCAACCCCTCGCGGAAGTTCGCGACAATAGGATAGTCAATGATGCGCCCGGACGGGTCGGCCATCAGGCCGCGGATGCCGGCCATCTGCGCCACCTGGCCCCTGGTGCCTCGGGCGCCGGAGTCGACCATCATGCGCAGGGGGTTCGACTTCTCCATGTGGTCCATTATGCTGTCGGCTATCTTCCGCCCAGCGTTCGACCAGATGAAATCCTTCTCCCGCATATACTCCTCTTCAGTCAGAAGGCCCATCTCGTTCTGCTCCGAGAGGTCGGCCTCCTTGAGCATTGACGACTCTACGATCTCCTTCTTTTCGACCGGCACGGTTACATCGCCGATGCCGAGGCTGATTCCGCTTCTCGTAGACCACCTGTAGCCGAGCACCTTTATCGAGTCGAGCATGTCGACCATGGCGTTCTGTCCGATCTGATCGTACGTGTCGTCGAGAAGAGCGCTAAGGTCCTTCTTGCTCACCGAGCGGTTGATGAAGCGCAGCGCCCTGTGAAGCGACTGGTTGAAGACGACCCTTCCGGGGGCGGTCTCGAAATAACCTCTCTCGTCTATTTCATCCTCGGGGATATTCCACTCTTCAATCGCCTTCAGCTTTATCTTCGAGTTGATGTGAACGAGTTCGTGGTCTATCGCGGAGAGGACGTCCTCTATATCTCTGTAGTACGTACCCTCGCCCTTGAGTCCGTTCCACATGCTAGTTAGATAGTAAATCCCCAGGATTATGTCCTGCGTCGGGGTCACGACCGATTTGCCGCTCGCCGGCGAGAGGAGGTTGTTGGAGGAAAGCATGAGAATGCGCGCCTCCGTCTGAGCCTCGATGGACAGCGGCACGTGAACGGCCATCTGGTCTCCGTCGAAGTCCGCGTTGAACGCGGTGCATACGAGCGGATGCAGACGAATGGCCTTTCCCTCGATCAGCACGGGTTCGAAAGCTTGAATGCCCAGGCGGTGGAGCGTCGGGGCGCGGTTCAGCATGACGGGGTGATCCTTGATGATGCTTTCCAGAATCGCCCACACCTCGTCGCGGCCGCGCTCGATGAAACGCCTCGCGCTCTTTACGTTCGGAACGAGTCCGTTTTCCACGAGCTTGTTCATCACGAACGGCTTGAAGAGCT
>JAISQP010000219.1 GCA_031274115.1 Synergistaceae bacterium | reverse complement strand
AAGGTGGCGGGGTTTTGATGGATAAGGACAGGGATAGTCACCGGATTTTTATGGTCAGGCACGGCGAGACGGAGTGGAACCGGAGCTTCAAGTACCAGGGCAGCTCTGACGTTCCCCTCAACGAGGACGGGCTGGAGCAGGCGAGACGGATCGGCGTGAGGCTGTCGGCGGTCGCGCCCGACAGGGTGCTCGCAAGTCCCCTTTCGCGAGCGCGCCGGACGGCGGAGATAATCATGGAGCACAACCCCTCCGCCGCGGCAATCGAGCTTCGGGAGGAGCTTCGGGAGCTGTCGTTCGGCGTCTGGGAGGGGCTCACGATCCAGGAGATAAAGAAGATCGACGCGCGTAAGTATGAAAAATGGAGAAAGGCGCCGTTTTCCTGCTCCCCGGAGGGAGGCGAGACGTTCATCGAGGTTTTCGAGCGCTCGAAGCTGTTCGCGGGAGAGCTGATCAAGATCGGTTCTCCCGGCGAGGACACGTTCGTGGTGGCGCACGGCGGGGTGCTGAGGGCCGTCGTGGCTGCGCTGATGGGATTCGACGACATCGACCTCCTGTGGAGAATGCGCCTCGACAATTGCTCCATCACAGTTATCGACATATGGGGCAAGAGGCCGTCGATGCTGCTCTCGAACGACACTCATCATCTGAGGTTCGACGATGACGGCGCGATAGCGTCCCTGATATTCCCCCGTTGAGCGGCCGCCGTCGAATTCCCGTCCCCTGCGGGGTAAACGCCCGGAATATTGTGGTAAAATCACCGGGAGTCTCAAAAATATCCAGGAGGACGGATCGTTGAAAACAGAAAGCGGCGGCACAACCCTCGACCCTGGGGAGGAGCGTCTGCTCTGGGGGAAAATATCGGGCGGAGACGAGGACGCGAGGGAGAGGATCATTCTCGCGTACCGGCCGATGGTCTTCTGGCTCGCCAAAAAGTTCCGCGTCCCATACAACGCATACCCGGACCTGATTCAGGAGGGTATGCTGGGGCTTATCGCGGCCGTCGACAACTTCGAGGTCGCGCGCAATAACCGTTTTATTACCTACGCCTACTATAAAGTGAGAGGGCGGATGGCCAATTTCCTCCAGCGCTCCGAGGCGCGCGCGCCGCTGCCCGTCGACGAGGAGTTTCTGGACCGGGGCGATTCGTTCGAGGACGACCTCGACAGGATGGAGTGGTCGCTGGCGATCCAAGAGGGGTTGGAGAGCCTCCCCCGCAAGGAGTTCGAGGTTATCCGCTCTCTGATTATCGAGGGACGCAGAGCGGCCGATGTGGCGAGCGAACAGGGAGTAGGCGTAAGCCATATTTACAGGATGCAGCGGAAGGCGCTCTCCAGGCTGAAGAGTTTGTTTTCGAAGGGTGACGCCACATCCGGCGCGTAATGGGTGAGAATAATATCGCGGACTCTGTGATGCCCTGGCGTTTATAACCGGAGGTGAGTTTTAGTTGGACGAAACCGGAGAGGCGAAAAAAAACGATTTGTTCGACAAAAAAATAAGGCGAATAGAGCGCTGGCTGAAGCGCTGTATGGTTGCGTGCAGATGCGGTTCGTGGAGCTCGGCCGTGATGGAGATAGAGTGTATGGAGGCGGAGGCGAGGGAGTTCCGCGCGGAGCTCTGGGACCTAGCCTCGGGCGAGGCCGCCGGAAAGCCGGTCAGGCCTTCGAGAGACGCCCTTTTTTTGTGCCTCAGGGTCTCTGTGCTCGCCGCGTTCTTCGTCATGGCTGTCGGATTGCCGCTTTCGATGGATCAGGAGAGGCCTCAGGGTTTTTACGGCGACGCCGTGACCCTCGTTACCAGTACGGAGAACGATATTCTCCAAGCTCTGAGGGAGAGCCTGAGCAGCCAGAACAGAGGACGGGTCGTTCTCTCCATAGAGTTTCCGGAGAGCGCTCCCGATCTGCTGGAAATCGGCGCGGCGTCGGCGTCCGAACCCGGGCTGGCGCGGCCTCTCGTTCGCGCCGTAAGGCTGCCGGAGATAGAGCCGGAGGAAAGGCCGCCCGCGCCCGACTCGGAGGAAAAAACCGAAGAGCCGGCCGCAGGTCCCTCGGTGGATGAAGTGATATCCCTCATACAGGTGGGTCAGAGAGCTCTGCGCGTATCGGAGCCGGCGGTGAAAGTCATTCCCGCCCCATAAGCGCGGATCGTTTTTGTGTATTGAGTTTTTTGCAGGGAGATGGTTGGTATTGCTCTTGATAAAGGTCATTAACGCGCGGGGGAATTTTCTTTGGCGACTGCTGGCTGGATCCGCGGCAGTCTTCGTGTTTCTTTCGGCCGCAGGCGCGGCCTTTGCCGCGGAACCTGAAATTGGAGGCGTCCCTGTCACCATCGGGGAACCCGAGATGGAGAGAAGGCCGATTTCGGAGATGGACCTCTCCGGCGTCGCGCCGAGGGATGACGAGCCGTTCGCCGAAGACCGCCCCGTCCGTCAGCGATCTGATGACAGACGTCCCCGGTTGCAGAGCCCCCCGATACTGTCGTTGCGCGTCGAGGGCAACTCCGAGGTGGTGAGCGATCACATCCTGTCGGTGGTGACGTCGCAGGTTGGGTCTCCGATAGACCAGAACCGCCTGTCGCGCGACGCGGACGCGATATACGAGCAGGGTTTTTACTCAAACGTCGACTATCGGCTCGAAGACGAAGCGGACGGCGCTCACGTGGTTTTCATCGTGACGGAAAACCCGATAATAGAGGACATAAATTTCTTCGGGAACACGATGTACTCCGTGGACCAGCTT
>JAISQP010000217.1 GCA_031274115.1 Synergistaceae bacterium | reverse complement strand
GATGTCGTCTCCGCCGCTCGATATCGCCTGTAACAGGGAGTCTATTTCATTTTGCGACATTACCTCCGGTGGCGTCATGCGATTTTCCCTCCCCGTCGTTTCATTGAGTCATGTACTCGTCAAAAAGAACTTTATTTATGGCCGCGACGTTGTCTTCCCTGGGCAAAATTGCGTTGAGCCGCGTCTTCATATCCTGCTTCAGCTTCTCCATACCCTCCGTGAAACGGATGCTGTCGTATCTCTGATCCTTGAGGGTCTTGATTACTTCGTCCTTCATCATGACCGTCCACCCGGCGCCCGAGCCGTTGAGCCGCTCGAAAACCTTGACGCTGGCCAGTTCGACTGTGATATTCAGTCTGACGATGCGAACTTCCGGGTCGGCGAGGGTCGAGGTAAACTGACCCAGCTCCATCATCGGACCGGGGTCCGGCACGTTATCCGCGGCAGGAGCGCTGTCCTTCGCGAAATATCTCAGGCCGACGTAAGCGCCCCCGACAATGCCGACTACCAGAACCAGAACGCCCGCTATAGCGATAATCAGTGTTTTTCTTGCCAATGCCATCAGGAACTGCCTCCTTGCGTCGCCCTTTTTAATGCCCTCTTTTAATGAATGCTGTGCTGCGAAAGAATCACCATGTCAACCCGTCTGTTGATGGCCATGTGCTCCGCGGAATCGTTCGGAACCAGAGGCGAAGAAGGCCCCAGCCCCACCGCCTTCAGCCTGTTCGCCGGAATCCCCAGGCTGTTGTTGAGGTAGGAGGCGACTACCGCGGCTCTCGCCGCCGAAAGCCCCCAGTTGTCCCCGTAGATGCTGTCCTGCAGTCGCGCGGAATCCGTGTTCCCTTCGAGCGATACCATGTTAGGCAAACTTTTCACGACATTCCCTATCTTGAAGAGTATCCGCAGGGCGTCCGGATGTATCCTCGCCGACCCCTCGTCGAACAGAAACTGTTCGGAAAAGGAGATGACCACTCCGCGTTCGGTAACCTCTATTGTTATTTCGTCCTCCAGGTGCTCATTCTTTATAGTCTCCTGCATCAAAGCGAGAACCTGGCGCGAATTTTCGACCTGATCCGACGCGGTCGCCTTCGGAGCGTCGCCGGCGCCCTGTCTTGTCATTCCTCCGTCAAGACCGAGGGACTTGCTGTCCGTCCTGCCTCCGGGCTGTATGTTGAAGGCGTTCTGCAGCGACTCTGTGAGAGCCGTGAACTTCTGCACGTCCAGCGTCGAAAAAGCGTAAAGGAGCACAAAAAAACAGAGGAGCAGCGTAACCATGTCGCCGTATGTAGACATCCAGAGCGGCGCACCGGGACCGCCGCCGCCGCCGGATTTCTTTTTCCGCGCCATCGCGCGTCCCTCCTAACTCTCTTCCTTGCCCTCGTCGAGCTGTTTTCGCAGCTTGGGCGCCAGGAAGACCTTCAGTTTTTCCTCCACTATGCGCGGGTTTTCTCCCGCCTGAATGGAGAGTATCCCCTCCACCATCAGCTCCCTGGACAGCACCTCCCGGCTCGAGTTCTGCGCAAGTTTTTTGCCGAGAGGTATGGCGAACATGTTCGCCAGGAGGGAGCCGTAAAACGTCGTTACGAGCGCTACCGCCATGCCGGGGCCGAGCGCGCTGGGGTCGTCGAGATTTCCGAGCATCTGGATGAGCCCTATAAGAGTGCCGAGCATTCCGAACGCCGGACCGAGCTCCGCTATGGAGTCGAGAAAACCCTTGTTGTCGTTGTGCCGCTCTTCGAGGAGGCCTATATCGGTATCGAGTATGGACTTCACGAGTTCAGGGTCGGTGCCGTCGACGACTAGCTGTATCGACTTGCGCATGAACTCGTCGTCGAGCTGACCGGCGTCCTCCTCGAGCGCGAGCAACCCCTCCCTGCGGGCCTTCTCGGCGAAGCTCACGAGCGTCTGGATGAGGCCTATCATGTCTATCTGCTCGCTCACGAAGGCGGATTTAAGTATCTTACCGGCTATCTTCGTCCGTTCGAGCGGGTTCGCGACTATCGTCGCGCCGAACGTGCCGCCGAGGACGATGAATATCGACGGGATGTCGACAAAAGCCATCGCGCTGCCGCCCATTAAAATTCCCGCTACAACCACTATGACAGAAAGAGACAAACCAACTACAGACGCTAAATCCACATTTATCACCCCACGCTGGCGGCGGCAGGAGCGCGCCGCTCTCTTATTGCACGACAGGCCTTGAAGAATTTCTTCGGAAAGACTCTATGCGCGATATTATCTCCCTCACAGGTTCCTTCACTATATATTTATGACCGTTCAACATCGTCACGATGGTGTCCGGGGTCTCCTCAATGATCTCTATCTGGTCGGAGTTGACCGCAAACCTCTCGCCTTTCATTCTGGTAAGCTCTATCATTCACAAAACACGCCCTCGCGATTTAATCAGCGTTTCCTCAAAAAACGTCGGAGGAAATAATTCATGCGAATACGACGCGCGGAACCCGACAAAAATTATAATATAAAAGCTTCTAAAAAAACAATGGAGGATGACCTAACGTCACCCTCCATTCAAACAATTTCGTTACCGCTTCATGTTGATAAGCTCTTCGAGCACCTGATCCGACGTGGTCACGACCCTGGTGCTCGCCTGGAAACCTCTCTGAGCGCGGATCAAGTTGACGAACTCCTCAGAAAGGTCGACGTTCGACATCTCGATGGTGTTGCCGATTATGCTCCCGGAGCCTCCGGTCATAGGAGCGCCGATATCCGCCATCCCTGAGTTCACCGACTCGGCGAAGCAGGTCTCGCCCACCTGGAGCAGCCCCTGCTGGTTTTGGAAGGTCGCGAGCGCGATCTGCGCGATCGGTATCATCTCGCCGTTGCTGTAGCTGCCGGTTATCGTGCCGTCCTGCGCGACCGAAAAATTCTCCAGCACACCCATCGTGTACCCATCCTGGTAATAGCCCTTCGTAGTAGACGCGCTGGCAAAACCTGTGACGCCGTCTATCGGCTCCTTCGTCACGCCGAGGGCCTTCCCCGCGCTGTAACCGAGGAAATCCAGCTCGATAAAGTTCGGGGCGTAGGTAGTTCCCGTCGGCGGCTCCGCGTTGGGGTTGCCGGGCACGACGCTCCCCTCCGCCCCATACTTGTTGAAGTCCGCGCCGACCTTGCCGGTGACCGCGGCGCCGTTCTCGTCCCTCGGAACTCCGTCCGAGTCTATCGTGACCTCTATCAGGTCAGCCGTGGCGTTCGGGTCGCTCGATGACAGCATAGTGCTGAGCTGGGCAGGATCGTAGTAATAAGTCCGCTTCAAGAGACCGTCGTCCCCGAAGACCAGAGTGCCAGCGCCGACGCCCGGAGACGGCTCGAGGGGCTTGCCGTCCGCGCCCACGTAGTACGAGTACCAGTCCCACTCTATCTCCGCCGCGGTCGGCGGCGTCGCGTTGGGGTCGCCCGGCTTCTTCACGGCTTTCCGGAACACGGTCTCCAGCGAGTACTCGTTCCCCTTGGAGTCGTAGACGGTGATCTTCGTCGGATGATCGTACGACTGCGTGATATCGCTCGCGTACGCCTCGAAGTTCGCCTTTGTTGTCGTGGAAGCCGCGGTCGGGTAAAGACCGCCGTTGTCGTACGGGA
>JAISQP010000195.1 GCA_031274115.1 Synergistaceae bacterium | reverse complement strand
TTCCATGATTTAATCGCTCCCTCGAAGGCGGACTGAATGTCGGTCCTCTCCTGCTGCTCGTTCAAGGCGTATTTGGTCTCCGCCTCTATATTCCTCTGAATATCTATCCTCAGCCTGTCGAACTCCTGGTTCACGAAATTGGCGATCTGATTGCCAGCCTGCATCGCCTTACGGTAATACCCGGCGCTGTCCGACGCCTCTTTCAGCTCTTCTATCGTTTCAAGGGACTGCCGGATGCCCTCGGCTTCGCTGTTGTTCGCCGCTAGGACTCCCTTTATGTACTCCTGCCACCCTTCGATTCTCTCTTTATACTCCTCGCTGAAGTCCGTATATCCGTCCTGAGCCTGCCTATATCCCGGGTTTTGCTCCTCGAACCTCTCCATATCGACGGATTGGGCAAACGAGAGCGCGCCGCTCGAGGAAAGCCCCCCGTAAAGCTCCTCTATCTCGTCCGTCTGGTCGGTCCAGACTATGTGTTCATTCTCCAGCCTCTCATGATCCTTCTCGTAATAATCTTCGACCATCTTGTCAAGTTGCTGTTCATAACTATAAATATCTTGCTCATCGGACAAAATGGGTTTTAAAAAAGCGTAGATGTCCGTGGTAGTTGACGCGACCATCGCTGTTACGGCGGCGATCCTCTGTTCGAGATCGGAGATACCGCCGGCCTCGCAGACGCCCATGAAAAAACCGCCGCCTGGAATCAGGGCGGAAATGAAAACAGCGGCAAGAAGCGCGCGCAAGACAAACCTCGCCCTTTTGGCGCCATTTTTGCCCGACAGCCGGATCAATAGCCTCTACCCCCGCTCTGCGCGCGCCATTTCACGGCCTGCTCGAACGCCGCCTGCCCGTAGATTTTTTTCTGCTCCCTGTTCGAGATGAACCTCGCGCGAGCTTCAATCCTCCTCGCTACATCGAGCCGGAGATTCACGACTTCCTCGGCGGCAAAGAGATAAATCTGATTGCGCGCCTGCAAAAGCTGCATGTAGCCGTACGCGGAGAGCGACGCGCCGTTGAGCTCGTTCATCAGCTCCTGCAGGTTGTCCTTTGCGTCGAGCGCCTCGACATTGTTCGCGGCCAACTCCTCAAAGGCGTAATCCTGCCAGTCGTCCGCGCGCTTTTTAAACTCTCCGGCAAAATCTCCGGAATTGGGGGTTTCATACCCAGGATATTTCTCCTCGAATCGCCTCTCGAAATCAGCCGCCGCCGCGAAAGTGAGTGCGTCGGCCGCGGAAAGGGATTTGAAAAGACCGTCAATTTTCGCCGTCATATCGTTCCACACCACGTCTTCCAGGGGATCGTGGTCCTTTGCGAGTTTCTCCCTGCTCTCGTTCAACTCGTCTTTCGCCATGTCGCGCAAGTCGTCTTTTTTTCCCTTTATAAACCCGTCAACCGTAGTGATAACGGCCTTAATGGCGGCCTCTATAATCTCCGCCGTTTTCTCATCCTTCGCCGATTCCGCCACGCTTGCCTCCACCTCCGCGACGAGCCCGTCTATCTCCGCCTGCTCTGCGACAGTAAGCGCTCTTCCGGCGCTTTGGGCGGTACTGAGTATATCCTGGGCTTGCGTGTACGCGCTCCATACTTTCGATATATCGCCGGAATACGCCGGCGGCAGGCTCGCGCTCCAAAAAATAAAACCAAGCAGGCATATCGAAAGGGCCCGGCTTCGTTTTTTCATCACGCGGACGCCTCGTGTTTGGCTTTATAGCCGTTCATCCACCCCTGGGCGGCTTTCTCCTGGCCTCTTTCCACAAGCCAGTAGTAGGGCCACACATCGCCGTATTTGCCCAGCAGTTCTTTTATCCTGGCGATGTCCTCCTTTGCGCCCGCCCCGACAAAAGAGAGCGCGACCGGCCCGAGGCCAAGCTCGAAAAGTTTTCTGCCGGCGGGGCTCGCGAGGTAATATTGCCTCTTGCGGGTCGCGCTCGATATAAGCTGAATCTGTTTGTCGTTCAAGCCGAATATCCTCCGGTAAAGCTCCGCGGACTGCTCGTTTCTGGCGTCCGGGTTAGGGAGAAATATCTTCGTCGGGCAGGACTCGACTAAGGCGCTCGTTATCGAACTCTCCGCGATGTCGGAAACGTTCTGAGTGGCCATGACGACGGCGCAATTCGCCTTGCGGAGGACCTTCAGCCACTCCTTTATCTTGCTTGCGAAGACAGGATTGCTCAAGGCAAGCCAGGCCTCGTCGATTATCAGAAGCGAAGGCCGTCCGGTGAGGCGCTTTCCTATCTGGCGAAACAGGAAAAGAAGGACGGGAACGACGACGTTTTTGCCGTACTGCATGAGTTCCTCTATCTCGAACGTCACGAGGCTTTTGTACTGGATGTCGTTTTTCCTTCCGTCAATAAAATCGCCGGCGACGCCGCTCCCGATCTGGTAGTAAGAGAGCAGGTTCCGCACGGTCGAGGACTGCACGGTACTTATGAAAGACGTCATCGAGCGGTCCTCGCTCCTGGAAGTCGAGTTAGCGAGCACGTTTATGGCCTCACGGATCAGGTTCCGATCCTCAGCCCCCGCGAAATCGCCCTTGTTGTCCTCGAGTTGGAGCTCCAGGAGCGAGTCGATATAGTCCGACGCCCAGCCTCTGTCCTCATCTTTGTCCAGATCGGCAAGCGGACAGAAACCGCCCTTCTCGGCGATCGCGCCTATGTCGTAGTGAACGGCGTCCTCGCAGGAAGCGGTCAGGGCGAACATAGACAGGCCCTTGTCGAAGACGAAGACCTGCGAGTCCTTGTAGCGCTCGAACTGAGAAGCGAGCATCGCCAGGAGGGTCGATTTTCCCGCGCCCGTCGGGCCCATGATGAGCGTGTGCCCAACATCGTCCACGTGCAGATTGAGCCGAAACGGAGTGCTCCCGACGGTCGCGGCCTGAATGAGCGGAGGGCTGTTCGGCGGGAAGTTCGGCGGAGGGCTGGGGCAGAACTCGGCGCCGGACCACTGATGCGACAGCGGAGCGAGGTCGGAGTAGTTCAGGCTGTGAAGGAACGGCTTTCTGACGTTTTCACGGCCATGCCCCGGCAGCGCGCCGAGAAAGGCTTCCAGCGCGTTTGTCCTCTCGAGCCTTACCGAGAAGCCGTGCCGCTCGAAGAGCTTCATGATCTCGCGGACGCGCGCCTGCAAAGTTTCATCGTCATCTGCCCTCAGGATCACGACGGAAGTATAGTGCCCGTATATTATGCTTCCCTGTTCGATCAGGGCCATGGCCGCGTCCAGCTCGTCCACCATCTGAAGCGCGTACTGGTTTGGCGGAGCGCTGTTGTTGTTCATCAGCGCCGCCATTAAAGGATAGACCTTCTGCTGCCACTTCCTGCGGTCCGAGGCTACTTTATTGCGGGCGTAATGCTGGTCTGTCACGATAAAACGCGAGGACCAGACCATCTCCATGGGAACTTCTCCGATGTCCGACAGAATCCCCGGCCTGGAATACCCCGGGAAACCGTCGAGACTCAGGACCGCGACGCCGCGCCCGTCGTAAATCAGTATCTCCCCGTTTTCGACGTCGCGCGAGAGCCACGAGTCAATGCCGTCCGGAGGATCAGGCAGAAGACACGGGTGATTTTTCTGGTTTAATATCATATTCAGGGCGCGCAGAAGCTCATCGTTGAAAGGAGTGTAAGAGAGCCTTCTGAAACGCACCGTCTGTGAAAAGCTGGTCTGAAAGCGATAGACGAACTCGTTGAAGCGCTTTACGTCCCTTTCCACATAGGTAGTCCCAGCGTCCTGAACGCCGCCCATTATAAAATCCCCGAATTTCTTCATAAAACCGCCTTGGGAATGTTTCGGCGGAAGATATGTCAGGAAAGTATAGGCGAATGACTCGTAATGCGAGCCCTCTCTCGTGAACTGAATCAGCCGCTCGTTATCTATCAGAGCGTTTGTCGGCTCGTCGAAGAACCCCTCCGGATATTTAGACGAGGGCATCCTGACGATTACCTGGTGGATCATCCAACCCTCGTCGAGGCTTTTCACGGCATTGTTGAACGACGCTGAAAGCCATTCGGCGTCGCCGCTCGTCGAGCTTTCGAGATCGGGACCCTGAAAGAGAAACCCGGCGAGGTACGCCCCATTTTTGAGCATCAGGATACCCGGCTCAATCATGGAATAATATTGAAGATACGAGTCAAAGCCAATCTGAACGTCCATGGGTCACAACCACCTCGCTCTCGTAAAGCGGGGGGTTTTTGCGCCTAATGAGCTGTTCGCCGGTATAAAAAACTGATTGTGAAAGGGCCTGTCGGAATACTGAGTGGAGCGTTTGAAGACCTCGAACATAAGAGGATCCGCCTTGCCCATCAGCCTCAAGCTGAAATGAATGACAAACCACAACCCAACGGAGAGAAGCGCGATAGATATTTTCCCTCTCGCGATTCCCAAATTGAAACCGACGTAAACGCAGACCAAACTGCTTAACATAAAAAGGCTCCGGTCGCACCCAAGCACGAGAAGCGGCTTCGTCATGCTCTGATTGATTGAGAGCTTTCGGACTTTTTCCTCCGCCATCGTGATCCCGCGGAGTTTAAAGCAAAAGTTCGATAAACGGAATAACGGCTGAAGCGTCGCTGTATAAGGCCTTCAATAAACTGGACGCGCCTACCACAAGCCCTATCACGAGGACGAGATACACGGCCTGGCGCATGAAGCCCTGAATATTGCCGCCAAAAACCAGCGCCGCCCCAGCTCCGACAATCGCTATCAGCGAAATGATCCCTGCTACCGGGCCGGTTAGGGATGCTTGGAGCTTGGCGAGCCCGCTTTCCCACGGCATGGCGTCCGTGGCCGTCGTCGCGGACGCCGCATCGCCGAACGCAAACAAGAAGGTCATCGCGAGAATCAAAAACATAAGAACACTTGACATATTACTTCTTTTCACAATACATCACCTCGATAGAATTTTAAAAAACGCACAAGCATTATTCTGCAATAATTCGCCGATTTACAACGTGACTTAACAGCGGCACAATATGAACTTTAATAATGAGCTTTAAAAAATTCGCGCACGTATCACCCCAAATCAGCCTTTCTGAGTTTTTCCTTTTCTATTTCCGCATCTTTTTCCATATAACCACTAATACAGTATCAGTCTAATTAAGTCAATGCCTGAGGGTCTAAGAAAAACATTAATTTTCAAAAGAGATAATAAAATGAAGATGCGTTTTACTTGTAGTATAGGCGCTTAAACCGGGGTATCCGCATGCTATATACCAGTAATACCATCTTTATTAATGGTCGTCTAAGTCCGACGGCTGTTCGGCTTTTTTTTAATCCACTCGACGACGTATTCGTCGTTTTTGACATCGTACCCGCGCACCTCCATTATCTCGGTGAGAGTCGGGCCCTTATCCAATTTTTCGATAAAGAGAACTATGCCGAGCGCCTGGCCGATAAGAGGCCGCATCGGGTTCGGGATCGCCTCCAGAATCAGCATTTCCAGTCTGGACAGGGCCTCCATGCAGCCGTTCGCGTGCAGCGTGGTGACGCCGCCGGGGTGTCCTGTATTCCAGCTCTTCAGAAGGTCCAGAGCGGCGCCGTTCCTTATCTCCCCAATTATGATCCTGTCCGGGCTCTGCCTCATTGCGGAAAAGAGCAGCCGCTGCATGGAGACGTTTTCGTCCGTGTACATGCGAACCTTGTTCTTCTGAGGTATTTGCAACTCCGCCGTGTCCTCCATGGACACGACTCTGTGCGACGGGTTTATCCCGCCTATCTCGCTCAGGATCGCGTTGGTAAAGGTCGTCTTTCCGCTCCCGGTGGCGCCGGCTACCAGGAAATTCTTGCGCTTGACTATCCCGTCGTGTATCACTTTTTTATCATTCGCGGTCATCCTTCCCTGCGCGATATACTCGTCGAGCGTGAATATCCGCTTCGCCTTTTTGCGTATGTTAAAGCTAGGGGCTTCCACGGTCGGCGGAACTACGCCGTTCAGGCGGGAGCCGTCTATCGGAAGGACCTCCGAGATGATGGTGTTTGAATGATTCACTGTTTTGTCATAAAACGACGCCACCGTGCCCAAAAAAGATACGGACCGGGCCTCTGTCATCTTAAAGCCCGTATCGACCGCGCCGGATACGCCAATTTTACTGACCCAGACGACCCCGTCGTCGTTCAGCATTATTTCGGTTACGTCGTCGTCACCGAGAAACGCCAGGATATCGCTCCCCAACTCCCTGCGCATCTTCTCTATGAGCCTCGAGTGAACTTCTTCCGACATCATCGCGAAACATCACCTCAAAAACTTCCAATTAGAAGGCTGATCTATTTGTCAGAGGCCTAAAGGGTAAAGATTAAAACCCTGATAGCTTCTGTGTCCGTAAGCGTTTCCTGAAATTAACGAAATTATATCCCTAAACAGACGAAAGGTCAGCCATTATTCCAAAAAATCGCGCGAATTCTTGCTGAAATCCTGGATTATACCCAGTTATCCCAAAACCACAGGTTCAAGACCGCGGGTCCCGCCCACACCCGCAAGGGCGCCGCGAGCATCAGGTCAACAGCCTGAATGTTTATGGCGCTTATCGCCTCCTTGAGCCTGCGCAGGTCGTCGACCGCCGGCATATATCCTTCCCGCGCGCCTTCAATATGCTTATTCGGGTCTCTTCCAGACGGGAGCGCGCCATGTATGCAGCCGACAAATTCCCTAGAGGGCGATTTTTGGGGTTTAAATCCGGCGTTTCGGGTGTTTTTTCAGCGGCTGTTTGGACTTTAACTGAGCGTAATAAGCCGAAAATAATTATTTTCGATCGTTTTTTTCAAGTCGGTTGTATTTTGGGGCAAAAATATGCACTTAATAGAGTAGGGGGGTGTTTTTTATGAACGCGTATCTCGAACCGATAAGCTGCAGGCTCGCCATACAGGTCTGTATAGGATATTTTCCGGACGGCAGGGAGCGGCATCGCACGGTCAGCATTCCAAACGTGCGGCGCGACGCGACGGCCGACGCGCTCGCGGCGGTTGTGCGCGCGATCGCCAAGCTGCTGGCGTACCCCGTCACGAAGGTGAGCCTGATCAAGCGCGACCGGCTCGTGATGGAGGAAGAGAGCCCGGAGGCGACAGCCCCCACGGGCAGGGCGACGGCGATCGAGCCGAGGCAGGGGCCCGGCTGCCGCTTTTCATCAGACAGAGGGCCCCTTAATTCTAAGGAAAGGCTAATTTATTGTCAGAGGCCTAAAGGGTACCGATTAAACCCCCGATGGTCTCTGTATTCGCAAATGGCAAAATGTCGTTTTAACGATTTAATCAGCGTTTCCAAATCAACGCGCCTCCGGCGTATTGAGGCGCTATATCCCCGCAACGCGTTCCGCTCTAAATCAAATAAATCAGCCTTCTTAGAGCGGAACTATTCGCGCGGTCAGTCCTTCTTTTTCTTGCGAGCGAGCGCGCCGAGCGCGAGAAGCGCCGCCGCGCCGAAACCGGCGTCGCACCCGCCGCCGCTGCCTGTGTCGTCCTCATCAGAGGAGGTCTCGTCGACCACCTTGGTCTCGGCAAGCTTGATCCCGACATTCTGGGTGTAGCGAGTGACTCCGGCGACGTAGCTTATCGTCTCCAGCGACGCGGCGCCCAGGGTTCCGCTGAGCGCGCCGGTCAGCTCCAGAGGCGCGCCGTCTCCGTCAGCTCCGCGCTGGCGGGAGAGGATGAACCTTGCGCCGGTGATGTTAAAACCGCTGCCGGTCCCGGTCACCGCGAACGGAGTGCCGCTGTAGCTCATCGCGGCCTGGGCGTCCTCCAGGGACACGTTCGTCTGGAGCGTGACCGTGACGGTCGGAGACGATGAATTCCCTGTGAGCCTGGTCGTCACGGTCTGGACCGGGTTTTCTGTTACGGCGTAACCCGCGTTAGGCGCGTCGTAGGGATCGATCCTGACGGTGTACTCCTTAACGACGGGATTGCCGGCGCCGTCCGTTCCAGTGATGATGACCGGGAATTCGCCTACCCTGGACGCTTCTCCCGAGATGACGAGTTCGCCGTATTCGTTGATCTCGACGTGTACGCCTATTTCATCGAGAGCGGCCGCGCCGGAGTCGTCAGCCGGGATCGTCGGGTTGATGACGGCGCCTCCGCCGTCCAGCTCGATGGAAACGGTCTTTTCGGAGATAACCAGAACTCCGTTCGACGGGGTTCCTCCGCCGATCTTGATTTCCTCCGGGGTCTCTGTCGGAGTTGTCGGAGTTGTCGGAGTTGTCGGAGTCGTATCTCCGGGTTTGTCAGCGGGGTCGTCTCCGCCCGTGGTGTCGTCGCCTCCGGCGGGGTCGTCGCCGCCGGACGCCGGACCGTCACCGCCGCCGCCGGTGCTGAAGAGCGCCGTTCTGAAGATGTTGGAAAATCTCAGGTCGGTATGGACAGGATTCATCGCGTCGCTGGAATAATTCCCAGTAACGCTTGTATAGCTTACCTGTGGGTCCGTGTTCGGCGCCTCGCTGTCGGGCGGCGAATAGCGGCTGTACGCGACCGCCGCGCCCCAAGCCGCCTCGTTGTTGTCCTCGAACGTGGATTCGCCTGTAAAGGTGGTCGTGATGTCCGAGGTTACGAGAAGATCGCTGCCTCTGTTCTTATAGAAGCTTTCGCCGTAGTGGATATCGATCGCTCCGCCGGCATAGGTAGCCTTGTTGTTTCGGAAGACGTTGGGAACTCTGTAAAGGTTCACTATTTCGAGCGTTCCGGTCCCCTTTACGCCGACGGCGCCGCCGGACGCCGCCTCGTTGCCGTCGAACGTGCAGGCCGCTATCCTGACGCTGCCGTTCAGAGCGGAGATCGCGCCGCCAGTGCCATTCGGGGCCTTGTTCCCAATGAACGCGCTGTTCGTGGCGGTAAGTTTCGGCGTACCCTTGCCGTGCGGTTCGAGGTATATCGCGCCGCCCCCGCCGCCTACCAACCCGCCGCCGGAGCTGAGAGCGGAACAGTCTTCAAACGTTGAATTGAGGACTTTGAGCCTCGCGTTGCCCTCTACGAAGATCGCTCCTCCGAGTTTTCTCTGGTATCCGCCGTTTTTGACCGTCAGGTTTACGATGTTTGCCTCCAACTCGGGGTCGCCGTTCGTCTCCCCCTCGACGTTAAAGACGGGGAATCCTTTGCCGTCAATGGTATGGCCGTTGCCGAATATGGGCGCGTACTTCGAGATGAAGATAGTGGCCCCCGTTATATCGTCGGTTACGGCCGCGTCTGGATTTGTCGAATACGACTCCAGGTTGCCGGCGAGGAATATTATGTCGCCTTCCTCCGCTGTTCCCTCGGTGACTTTGGCGTGCCCGCCCTCGTCTGTCTCAAACGCTCCGTTTTCATATTTGCAGTAGCCCAGTGCTTGCTGTAAAGCCTGATACGACTCGACCCTGATCACGTTGTTCGGTATGGTGCGCGCCGCGTCTGCGAAGAAGGTCGCCCCAACTTCAACGCCTCCAACTTTCAGAGATCCAAACTTTTCGTCTGTCGTAACGTCGGTTACTTCGTCGCTGAAATATGGCGGGTAATAGACGCTCAGGACGTAATTGTCAGTCGCAGCGCCTTCCAGACCGTCGCTGTTGTCTCTAAATTCCGCACCGTCGTCAATCTCAGCGGTGACTGGGTTCTCGAAGTACCCGGTGTTGTAGTTGGGGTTTTCATTGGTGACGTTCACGCCGTAGATGTGGATGGCGCCTCCAGTCTGCCCCGCGATATTGCCTATGAAGACGCAATCCTCATCCACAGCGAGGCGCGTATCCGAGCCGCCGTCGCCCCTGCCGCCAGTAGCTGTGATCGCTATCGCGCCGCCCTGTATATCCGCGTTATTATCCTCGAACGTCGTGTTCTCGATATCGATCGCCAGCCCGTTCGCGTGGATCGCGCCGCCCTTGTGGGTCGTCGAGTTTCCCTCAAACCTGCTGTTTTTGATCGTCAGCCTTCCGCTGCTCTGGATGAAGATTGCGCCGCCGCCGCCGTTGTTGACGCGGGTTGCGTCACCCTCACTGATCGCCCGGTCGTTTTTATTGTTTGTAAAGACGCAGCCGTCGACCTCGAGGACGCCGGCGTACATGCCGACAGCTCCGCCGCCGTACTGTCTGGCGCTGCGGCCCCACCTCAACTTATCCATCGTCAGGTCCTTGAGAACTATATGATTGCGCTTGGTCTCGTCAGCCGTGCTGTTCGTGAAGCGCAAAGTCGTGTTATCAAGATAGTTCTTGCCTCTGATCGCGTGGCCTTTCCCGTCGATCGTCACCTGAACGCCATCCGCAACAACGCCTCTGCCCCCTGAACTTCCATATGTCGCGGACGCGATAGCGTCGATATCATTCCCCAGTTCGATGTACTTCATAACCGAAGCGGCGTCGTTCGATACGGCGATAAGCGCCTCGTTCAGCTCCTCTCCGGTCGTTGCCACGTAAGGATCCTGCACAGTTCCATCGCCTGTCAGATCCGCGTTCGCCGCAAGCGGCGCCGAAAGAACCATGGCCGCGATCGCTAAGATCGCCAGTCCGGCTAGGATGCGCGTTGAAATTGATTTTTTCTCCTTCCAAAACTTCATTCCTGTTAACCTCCCCTAACTCAATATTGCTGAATCAATTGGAATCCGGCGTCGCGCTGGTTTCTAGTCGCCGGTCACAAAAACATCTCGTTTCAGCGATTTAATCAGCGTTTCCTTAGCGTAATGACGTAGTAAATTGTTCGGCCCGGCGTCTAAAATTTATGTACGAGTGTCAACACCTCCTAACTCGATTTCAGGCGCAAAGTGATACCAATTCGATTTCAAACGGGTTAATACTGAAGGCAAGGGTATGTGGCATCATTCGCTTTTAAAGCTTTTAACTTCAGACCCCTGATTTCAAATTGGTATGACAATCGCTTCGTCCGCTCCGCTTCCGCGCCCTCGGCATGAGCCCGCGAGCCGCGTTAACATGGAGTTTCTGCCGTGTACTCAAGTCATTCTCCCGCATCGCCTCCTCTTCCGGTCGCTTTTTCCGCTTCTCCCAAGCGCCCGCAAAAACCCACCGCCGCTTGCCACGCCGCCATCCGCGACAAGCGAATCGCCCTCGGGCAAACACGTGCGTTCATCTTTGTTAAGACTTACGTACATATAATCTCTTTTTGTCGGGCGAAATTTCTCGCTCCGGCATAAATATGGATGAATAAAAAGCGCTCAGTAAATCGATCATATTCAACGGCTCCCGTTTCGTACCCGTTTCGTCGGCAAACGGACCCAATGGTCATAAATAGTTAAATATTACTAACTATTGTTGCCCCGTAAAAATATCATTATTTGCAATTTTTGTCAATTTACACGTGAATTCTTGCCGCGCGGGAGATTCGGGAATTTGCGTCGATTCATTGATTTTACCTGTGTACAATTCGGGGCATAGCAAATCATAATAAAAACGCCCCGAAACCGGATACAAAGGGCTTCGGGGCGTTTTTCGGCGCTATCATTCATAAAGAATTGGCTCCTCGGCGAGGACTCGAACCTCGAACCTAGTGGTTAACAGCCACCCGCTCTGCCGATTGAGCTACCGAGGAATTTTAGCCCAACGTGATGTATGCTAACACATTTTTCGAAGCTGTCAAGAAAGCTGTTTTTTCCCTCGAACCACAGGTTGTATCGTAGGGCCGAACATATGGCCAGCTATTTTTACAGTCCTTCTTGCAAGTTCTCTTGAGCCGGTTATGTCTAGTATGAACTTGTGTCTCAGAAGCAATATGGGACGATAGTTTCGTACAACTATACATCATACAGCCCGGTCATTCTTCCGGCGGGCGGTTGGGACGAAGCGGCGGATTGTTCATCGTTTACCCCTTTGAATTGTCCCCTCGCTTAGCCTATACTATATAGAAAGATTATCGGGAGGCGGAACATGCCGGCTGAAGAAAAAAAACATCCCTTCCTTCTCCTCTGGGAGGTTTCGAGGGGGTTCAGGGCTCTTTATATCGTTTCGTTCATATCTATGCTGCTCTCTGTGTTCTGCGGCTTCATGCTTCCGCAGGTGATACGCCTCGTCGTCGACGGCTTGGCCGGCGACGCGCCGGAGGTATCCGGGATACCGGCGTTTTTTGGGTTGGCGCGGAGCCTTCACGGGCTGCGCGATAATCTCCTCCTGGCGGGGGCGCTTGTAATAGCGGTGGCGGCCGCTGGAGGAGTATGCAGCTTCATTTACCGCAAAAGCCTCGCCATGAGCGCGGAGGGGCTGATAAAGCGTCTGCGGGATACGCTCTATTCGCACATACAATATCTTCCCTTCGAATGGCATGTGAGTGTTCAGACCGGCGACATAATCCAGCGATGTACTTCAGACGTCGAGATAGTCCGCGGTTTCGTATCCAGCCAATTGACCGAGATAGTTCGTGTTACAGCCTTGGTAGTCTTTGCTTACAGCATCATGCTGAAGATGAATTTCCCGATGACGCTCGCCTCGTTCTCATTCTTGCCGGTGATCTCCCTCTACTCGTACGTCTTTCTGCGGAAAGCGTCCGCCCGCTTCCTTGCCGCCGACGAAGCTGAGGGCGCGCTTCTCGCCATAGCGCAGGAGAACTTTACCGGGGTCAGGGTAGTTCGCGCGTTCGGACGCGAGAAGTTCGAAGTAGATCGCTTCGACAGGCAGAACAGGCTTTACTCCGGTCTCTGGATGCGGCTTGGAGAGATATTGAGCACATACTGGGGGATCGGTGATTTCCTCACGGGCCTCCAGATGACTGTCCTCTGCGTGGTAGGGGTATGGCAGGCGGTGGATGGGAACATCACGGTCGGTGAATTTATCGTTTTTTTAACGTATAACGCGATGATAATCTGGCCGGTGCGCGGTCTCGGGCGCGTTCTGTCGGAGGCCGGCAAGACGGCGGTGTCGCTGGGCAGGTTGAGCGAAATACTGGGCGCCGCCCCCGAGACCGATCCGCCGAACGCGCTCGACGCGCCCGTCAGAGGGGATATCGTCTTCGACAGAGTGTCGTTCTCCTACGGCGGAGCGCAGGTGTTGAAGGACGTCTCGTTTACGGCGCGAAACGGTACGACGCTGGGGATACTCGGTTCGACCGGCGCGGGCAAGACTACTATCGCGTGTCTGATTTGCAGACTGTACGACCTCGAAGACGGGTGCGGCGAGATACGGATAGGCGGAGTCGATATCAGGAAATTCAAGCGCTCCCGTTTGCGCCGGAGCGTCGGGATAGTCCTGCAGGAATCTTTTCTCTACTCGCGCACGATCCGCGAGAACGTCGCCTCTCTTTCCGCCGAACCGACGATCGAAAAAATAAAAGAGGCGGCCTCGATATCCCAGATAGACGAGTCCATAGAGTCCTTTTCTCACGGATATGAAACCATAGTCGGAGAACGCGGCGTGACGCTGTCCGGAGGCCAGAAGCAGCGTGTCGCCATAGCGCGAACCATACTGCGCGAGCCGCCGATAATAATATTCGACGACTCTCTCTCCGCCGTGGATACCGAGACCGACGCCCGCATAAGGTCCGCGCTGGCCGAAAGGATAAAGGACTCGACAAAGATAATAATAGCCCACAGAATAACGTCCCTCTCCTCGGCGGACGAAATAATGGTCATGGAGGACGGCCGCGTCGTCGAGACGGGCGCCCCGGATGAACTTTTCGAGAGGGGCGGCATATACCGGAGGATACGAGACTTGCAGCAGGGTATCGAGGAAGAATGTTCCGGCGAAGAGGAAGGGGAGGCGCGCGATGTCTTACGATGAGGAATTTTACGACCGTCCGCTAGGCTTCTCGGCGTGGACCGGAATGCTCCCGTTCTTCCGCCCGTTCCGCGGCCCT
>JAISQP010000112.1 GCA_031274115.1 Synergistaceae bacterium | reverse complement strand
ACTTCGTTATTTCAGCGAAGTCTCTTTCATGAATAAATTTATCTCCGTCCTATTCCAATCTGCCCTCGTAGGGTGAATAGTGCGTGTGCAGAAGGTGGTGGGCACGTTCGCCGAGGGGTTTGCCCATCCAGGTGTCGTAAAGCTCCTTTATCGCGGGGTTCTCGTGCGACTTGCGATAAGTCATGCCGGCGTCGGCGTTGTATATCGAGTCCATGCGCGCCTTGCGTATCGTGTCGTCAATAGGATACGGCTGTCCGCCGCCGCCTAAGCAACCGCCGGGGCAGGCCATGACCTCTATGAAGTGATAATCCGCTTCGCCAGCTTTGACCTTCTCGACCAGCTTGCGCGCGTTGCGAAGCGTGTGTGCCACGGCGATTTTGAGTATTACGCCGTCCCCCATGTCAACCTGAGTCTCCTTGATGCCGTCGAGCCCGCGTACATCAAGGAAATCGAGTTCTTCGAGAGTTTTTCCGGTGTAGACTTCGTAGGCCGTGCGAAGCGCCGCCTCCATAACTCCTCCCGTCGTCCCGAATATCTGAGCCGCGCCGGTGGAAATGCCCATAGGCGAGTCGAAGTCCTCCTCCGGCAGGCCCAGGAAGTCGAACCCTGTCTCCTTTATCATGCGGGCCAGCTCTCTCGTCGTTATGACTATGTCGATGTCGCGGTATCCGCTGTCATTGAGCTGCGGCCGTTTTGCCTCCCATTTCTTGGCGGTACAGGGCATGACGGAAACGGAGACTATCTTCGACGGGTCTATGCCGGCGCGCTCCGCGTAGTAGGTCTTGACGGTCGCTCCGAACATTCCCTGCGGCGACTTGGCGGTCGACAGATGCGGCAGCATATCCGGGTACAGCGTCTCCATGAAGTTCACCCAGCCTGGTGAGCAGGATGTCATCATGGGGAGCACTCCGCCGTTCTTCAGGCGGTGCAAGAGTTCGTGCCCCTCCTCCATGATCGTCATATCCGCTGCGAAGTCGGTGTCGAAGACCTTGTCGAAGCCCATCCTGCGAAGCACAGCCACCATTTTTCCGGTTACGATGCCGCCGGACTTCAGGCCAAATTCCTCGCCAAGCGTAATGCGTACGGAAGGGGCGGTCTGAACTACGACGTGCTTGTCGGGATCGCTCAGAGCGTCCCATACGGCCTGGGTGTCGTCCTTTTCGGTGAGAGCAGCCGTCGGACAGACTGTCGTGCACTGTCCGCAGAAGGAGCAGGCGACCTTGTCCAAGCCGAGACCGAAGGCTGGCTCGACTATGCTGTTAAACCCGCGGTTGGCTGAGGTATAGATATCGAGCCCCTGACGCTCGGAGCATATCCGGACGCATCTGGTGCATAGGATGCATTTCTCAGGGGTGCGCACCAGCGACGGGCTTGACGTATCCTGCTCATACTTGCGCTTTTCTCCGTGGAAACGGATATTGCGGATACCGAGGTCGGCCGCTATTCGCTGAAGCTCGCAGTTCTGGTTCTTTATGCAAAAGAGACAGTCCTCAGGGTGGTTCGCCAGCATGAGTTCGACGATGGTCTTGCGGGTCTCCCGAACCTGGGGAGAGTTGGTGTGCACCACCATGCCCTCGTTTATCGGGTAAACGCAGGACGCAACGAGAGATCTGGCGCCCTCCACCTCGACGAGACAGACACGGCAGCTCCCTTCGCGGGAAAGCTCCGGGTGATAGCAGAGGTGGGGGATATCCAGCCCTATGAGACGGGCCGCTTGCAGAATCGTGTAGCTTTTGGGGGCGGTAACTTCACGCCCGTCTATCGTCAATTTGACGGTGGTCTCTGTAACGCTTGACATGTAGTCCTCTCTTCCTTCCCCTGTTAACCTTTGCTGATAGCTTTGAAGGGGCACTTCGCCTGGCACGCGCCGCACTTGATACACGTCTGCTGATCTATGACGTGCACGCCCTTGACCTCTCCGGAGATCGCGTCGACAGGGCAGACCTTCTTGCAGAGACCGCAGCCGCGGCAATCCTCGGTGATGATGTAACCGACGAGCGCGGTACATGCTCCTGCCGGGCATCTGTGATCCTTTATGTGAGCCTCGTACTCGTCGCGGAAGAAGTTGAGCGTGGAAAGTACGGGGTTTGGTGCTGTCTGCCCGAGCGCGCAGAGCGACCCTGCTTTGATGGATCTCGCGAGACTCTCGAGAAGCGGAATGTCATCCTCCTTGCCGTTGCCCTCGCAGATTCTGTTCAGGATCTCGAGCATGCGCTTTGTCCCCTCGCGGCAGGGCGTGCACTTGCCGCATGACTCGTCCTGGGTGAAGTTCAGGAAGTACCTGGCGACATCCACCATACAGGTCGTCTCGTCCATGACGACGAGTCCGCCGGAGCCCATCATAGCTCCCGCTTTGATGAGCGATTCGTAGTCGATGGATAGGTCGAGCAGTTTTTCGGGGAGACAGCCGCCAGACGGACCGCCTATCTGCACCGCCTTGAACTTTTTGCCGTCCGGTATGCCTCCGCCGATGTCGTAGATTATCTCTCTCATCGTGATGCCCATCGGTACCTCGGCGAGACCGGTGTTGTTGATCTTTCCGGTGAGGGCGAAGACCTTCGTCCCCTTGCTCGTCTCTGTTCCCTGCGAGGCGAAGTACGCCGCGCCGTCGCGCATGATTGACGGCACGTTGGCGAAAGTTTCGACGTTGTTTATGTTTGTCGGTTTTCCCCAGAGTCCGGAGTTTGCCGGGAACGGAGGGCGCGGACGCGGCATGCCTCTCCGTCCCTCTATAGAGGCCATGAGGGCGGTTTCCTCGCCGCACACAAAGGCGCCGGCGCCTTCCTTTATGTGGATCGTGAAGTTAAAGCCGCTGCTGAGGATGTTCGAGCCGAGGAGTCCAACCTCTTCGGCCTGCGTTATGGCGTTGCGTAGACGTTTGATCGCGAGCGGGTACTCAGCGCGGCAGTAAATGTATCCCTCGTCGGAACCCACCGCGTATCCGCAGATCGCCATGCCTTCGAGCACTCGGTGCGGGTCGCCCTCGAGGACAGAGCGATCCATGAACGCGCCTGGGTCGCCCTCGTCGGCGTTGCAGATGACGTATTTTTTGTCACTCACGGCGCTGCGCGTGAACTGCCACTTCAAGCCTGTAGGGAAACCGCCGCCGCCCCGGCCGCGAAGACCGGAGACCTTTATCTCCTCGACGACCTCTTCAGGCTTCATGGAGAGCGCCTTGCCCAGGCCCTCGTAGCCGTCGGCGCCAATATACTCCTCGAGAGATTCGGGGTTGATATGCCCGCAGTTGACGAGCGCGTAACGCTTTTGCTTACGATAAAAGGAGATCTCGTCGTAGTTCGGGATAGCGTCGAGAGTAGCGGGTTCCCTATATAGCAGGCGCTCGACGACGCGTCCCTTGATGAGATGGTTCTCTACAATTTCATCTACGTCCTCCGGCTTTACGCGGACGTAGAAGACGCCCTCCGGGTAAACGATTACGAGCGGTCCCATCTCGCAGAGACCGTGACAGCCGGTCTCCACTACCTTGATTTCGTTGTTCATCCCGCGCGCCTCTAGTTTTTCCTGAAGCGAGGGAATTATGAATCTCGATCCGGACGATGTGCAGCCGGTTCCTCCACAGACAAGAACGTGGGCTCTTGCGAGCTTTTCCATCTATTCTTCCTCCAGTTCTAAATTCTAAGAAAAGGCTGATTCACTGTCAGAGACTGAAAGGGTTAAAGATAAAGCTTTCGCTTCCTAAAATGGCGAAAGGTCGTTTAGCCAATTCAGTCCGCTCTCCCTAAAGCTTCGCGACAACTAAGTCGTTTACTATCCGCCCGTTTACGAGGTGTTCGGAGATGATGGTCGGCACGTTCTCCGGTTTTACGTTGCCATAAGTCACGCGCGCTTCTCCTGGGCGAATGATGTCGACGAGCGGCTCCTTCTGGCACATGCCGATACAGCCAGTTTGCATAACTGAGACGTCATGCAAACCGCGCTTTGCAATCTCGTCCAATATCGCCGTCATGACGGTCCTTGCCCCTGCCGCAATGCCGCAGGTTCCCATGCCAACGATAATCTGCGTACCGCTCTCGTGGCGCGCACTAGTCTCGCCCCTCGCCCGCTCTTTGATCTTGCGCAGATCCTCCAAGCTCTTGATAGTCATACAGTCATACCTCTCTCTCCAGCTAAAAACTCAAGAAAACACTGACTAAACCGCTAAAGCGTTCTTTAATGCAGTTTACGGACATGGAGGTTATCAGTTTTTTCTTGAAAATATAAAAAGACGCCCGTTTGGACAGACGCCTTATTCGTACTGATCCAGAATCTCTTTTATCGTGTCCGGAACGAGACGGCCGTGAGTATCGTCGTTTACCATCAGGACCGGAGCCAGGCCGCAGCATCCGATACAGGCTACGGTCTCCAGCGTGTAGCGAAGGTCGGGCGTAGTCACCGCGTCGCCTTCCAAGCCCAGACAGCTCGCTATCTCCTGAAGGATGCCCTTTGCGCCCCTCACGTGACACGCCGTACCCTGACACGAACGGATAATGTTGCGTCCGCGGGGTTCCAGGTGGAATTGCGCGTAAAACGTTACTAC
>JAISQP010000184.1 GCA_031274115.1 Synergistaceae bacterium | reverse complement strand
GCGCTTGGCGGAACGGCAGGCAGCACTGTATGGGCCATCCTCAAGACCCCGATGGCTGTCGCCGCTATATGCGCCGCGATAGCTGACTCGTTCGTTCCGGGGACTAAAGAGGAGCGCGGCATCGAAAAAGAGGCGTAGTAATACAGAAAGACCGCGGGCTCTGCCCGCACCCGCAAGGGAGCAAGCTCCCTTGACCCTCGTAATTCCCCCCCCCATTCACCCTCAGGGTGAAGGGGGAAATCTGACGGAGGTCAAGGAGGCTCAGCCTCCTTGCGGGGGGCGGGGCAGCGCCCCGCGACCTTGCTTGTGGTTTAAGGTTTATTTTCCAGAATTTTTCGCAGCAGCGCGTTCACCGCCTGCTTCTCGCCGCCGTCGGATACGGTCGCTCCTATGCAGGCAGGGCAGCCCCATCCGCACTTGCAGTGAGACAACGCGTCGCGGCAGGCGTAAAAGAGCTTGTCGCCAAGATCGAACAGGGCTTCTGAAAGCCCTATCCCGCCGGGCACGTTGTCCGCAACGAAGAGCGTCGGCGAGCGAAAATGCGGGTCGCGCTCATGTCCTTTCACTATGATGTCGCTCCTGTCGCACATCAGAAAGAGCGGCGCTACTGTCCGCACGAGGTTCACCAGTCCGGAGAGGCTCTCGGGTTTCCGCTCCTTCGCGCCGTCGGGCTGTTCCGGGCCGGAGACCGGGAGGCCGGTTATCCAGAATGCGGTTGTGTGCGTCTGCTCCTCCGGAAGATGAATATGTCCATAGCCGACGTTCTCGTGGGTCAGGAGCTTGATCTTTTTATATACCGTCGGCCGCGTCGCCAGAAGAACCTCCCCCCACCCGAAGCGGGATTTCGTCTCCATCTCGTCGAGCACCTCTATTCGCGCCGCAGCGTCGCCGTCGGTGTAGTAGTCGACGTCGACGCGTTTTACGTAGCATCTCATCCGTTCATGATCCAGCTCCTGCACCTGATAAGGCTCGCCGAGGTGGAAGTATATCGCCTGCGGGAATATCAGAGTCGGCGCCGTTTTCCTGTCCATCTGGCCGATTACCCTCGGGCTCGCGACGTCCGTTACGTCGTGAATTACAAAATTTTCGCTCGTGGCGCTTCTCAGCGACAGAGACGCGGCCGGATAGGAGTCGGCCTGCCAGTGATACCGTTCTTCCTCCAGATGAAGGACGTCGTGGCGCGCGAGGTAGTCGAGCGCGTCTGAGACGTCGTGTTTGCCGAACGCCTCGCCTGTGTGAAACGGCAGCTCGAAGGAAGAACACTTTATGTGTCCTATCTCGATGTACGGGTTTGACGAATTGATTCTGGCGTGTTCGGGCGAAGCGCCGAAGAAATAAGAGGGGTTTGCCGCGAGGAATTGATCGAGCTGGAGCGACGACGCCACCATTATCGCGGCCGCGATCTTTCCGTCCTGCGCTCTGCGTCCCGCCCGCCCCATTTGCTGCCACGCGGAGGCCACGCTTCCCGGATAGCCGTGCAGCACGGCTAACTCCAGCGAGCCGATATCGACGCCGAGCTCCAGAGCGTTGGTGCTGACGACGCAGTGAATTTCGCCGTCCCGAAGCCCTCGCTCTATGGCGCGCCGTTCGTTCGGCAGGTAGCCCGCCCTGTATCCTGCGATCCGCTGCTGGGATACGCCTCTCTTCGCGGCCGCGCTCCGGAGATATTTCAGGAGAAGCTCCACGTTTATTCGGGAGCGGGTGAACACGATCGTCCTGATCTCGTTGCAGACTGCCTCTATCGCGATTCTCGACGCCTCGAGGAGAGATGATCTCCTTATGCCGAGCTGACTGTTTACGACAGGAGGGTTATAAAACAAGATGTGTCTTTCGGACGACGGAGCGCCGTTTTCGTCGACCAGCTCGACCTCTCTGCCGATGAGTTCCTCCGCGAGCGCCTTGGGGTTCGCGATCGTCGCCGAACAGCAGATAAAAGTCGGTTTCGAGCCGTAGAAGTCGCATATACGCGCCAGCCTTTGCAGGATCAGCGCGAAGTGAGACCCGAAAATCCCTCTGTATGAGTGCAGTTCGTCGATTATGACGTACCGGAGGTTTTCGAAGAGGTTCTTCCACTTCGTATGATGGGGCAGAATGCCCGTATGGAGCATGTCAGGGTTCGTTATTACGATATGGCCGGCGTTTCGGACCTTCGCCCTCGCGTCGCCGGGCGTGTCTCCGTCATAGGTGAATGTGCGGACGTCGAGGCGCATATCCTCGACGAGTTCGTATAATTCCGAGAGCTGATCCTGCGCGAGCGCCTTTGTGGGGAAGAGATATACCGCGCGTGACGACGGCGAGTTTATGATAGTATTGAGAACGGGGATGTTATAGCAGATGGTCTTGCCCGAGGCGGTCGGAGTCACGACGACGCAGTCGCGCCCCGACGACGCGATTGCGATGGCGCGGGACTGATGGGTGTAGAGTTCCTTAATTCCTCTTTTTTGCATGGCGGCTATCAGACCGGGGTCGATAGCCGGCCAGCCGGCAGTTTTAGGTGGAGTCGCCGGGATTGTCCTGTGCTCGGTGACGTCGCCTGGAAGCGACTCCACCCACTCGAGGAGCTTGCGAACGTCCTTTTCGCCGCGGGAAAAATATGAGTTGCGCATCTTTTAAGACCTCCAAGAAGGCTGATTTATTGTCAATGGTCTGTATTCACAAATAGCGCAATGTCGTTTTAACGATTTAATCAGCGCTTCCCCAAAATCAACAGCGCGGCCGGAACGAAGCCGACGACTCGAGCCCGGGAAGCGCAAACTGAAGTGTTTATTGCGCGTCTTGCCGCTCTAAAAGGATTCTATTGCGGAAAGTTTGCGCTTTTTTGCATTGTATTTCTTGAAATAATTATACAGCATGAATTTTATGGAGGCATGATGTAGAATATTGCTGTAGGGAAAAAAATTATGAGGTGGATTGAGTGAACGAGCCGGATTTCTTCGAGAATTCAGAAATAGTCGATCAAGAGTTCGAAGCCCTTTATAACCGGAACTCCCTGCTTCGGGGCGAGCTTGCGGCGCTCTATGAAGAGTTGGAATACCTGGACCGCATACTCATTCCCACGACACAGACGGGTTACCTTATCAAGATTGGCACCCTGCGCGTCGAACTGCTGCAAGTGCAGGTGTCGGTCATGAAAATCCGCCGCCGGATCGCGATGCTGCGCTCGAACATCGAACGCGGCGAGATTGTGCACGCCGAGGCGTTGAACTACAAGATCGAGCGTGAGTTCCGCGAATGGGACGACCGCCTGCGTCACGAGATATCCCAGATAGAGGAAGCAAAGGCGCGGTTTTCGTCCCTGGCGATTCCGGACGATATGGAAGAGGTTCGCAGCATCTACCGCTCGCTCTCGAGAAAGTTCAATCCCGATGTAAACGCCGATCAGAGCGAAGAGGCGAAGTCGTTCTGGCCCAGTGTCCGCGCCGCGTACCTTTGGGGCGATCTCTTTCACTTGAAGGCGCTTCTGATGATGTCCGACGACTACCCGGACAGCTACGAGATGCCGAACAATATGGGAGAGATGCGCAGAAACGGCGATCTCCTCAAGGAAAAGATAGAAACAGCCAGAAGAAAACTCGAGAATCTCAAGCAGCATCCCGCGTTCGAATGGCGCGCCCTATTGGACGACGCTGACAAGCTCGCCAAGGAGCAGTCCAGGCTCCGTGACGAGATCGACCGAACCAGACTCCAGAGCGTCGCCCTTCAGGACATGCTGGTCTCATTGGAGATGAAGGGAGTCAAGCGCTAGCAGTCTGTCGGAGATAGCCTTGTATTGATTTCAGCGACAACCCCAAAATAGCGTGGTTGACGGCTTTTCTACGCAGGAGTCTCCTTTTTCAAATCCTCTTCTTGGTATTTACTGC
>JAISQP010000181.1 GCA_031274115.1 Synergistaceae bacterium | reverse complement strand
TATATAAGCTCGTTCGCCACGCTCGAACCCGGGGACATCATCGCGACCGGAACTCCGGAGGGCGTGGGTCGGGTTCAGCCGGGAGACAGGGTGGAGGTCGAGATCGACGGGATTGGGGTTCTCTCAAATCCTTTCATTACAGATTGACGCGCCAGCGCGCCAATAACCGGCACAATTCAAGGAGGTGTCGTTATGCCTGTTCACAAAGAGGAAAAGATATGGGTCGTCATTGTGAAGAAGGAAGATGGCCACGTTTTCACCGCTGCTTATGACAACGAGTCAGACGCGAATAACTACTACATCGAAATGCAGGCGCGATTTAACGACGGCGGCGAAAATATCTATATCTACCAGACTATCCTCAATCGCCGCGATGAAAATATAGAGTCCGACGACGCCCCATGGGGAGCTCTGCGTATTGATATAAAATCCGAATTTGTCGAAGGCCTGATGGAGGACATGGTTCCGTTTGACGAGATCAAGCCCGGCTCCGCCGAGCAATTTGTCCGTGACAGGGTAGACATGGTACGCCGCAGGACCTTGAAGAAAATAGAGGAGATCGTCAGAGACGAGACAAAGGAGGAGCTTCTCGTCCACGACGACGATTGGCATGATTTCCAGGAATACCGGGACATGGAAGATTAATCTGCACGGGTACTCGAAGCTCGGCGCGCTGGGGCGGGCTCTCAGAAACTTGCGCGACGGAGGAGCGGAGACGGTATACATGCTCCCGTCGCTGTCGAGCCGGGACGCGTTGGCGGATATGACGCGCGCCGGCGCTTCCGTGCTGTCCGATCCGTTTGACGTGAGGCCGGAGGTGTGGAGCTGGTCGGAGATGTACTCGAAGCTGACGCCGCCGGGCGAACTGCGGCGTCAGATAGACCCGCCGGACCATCGGCTGATTCTCAGGTTCATACTGGACAAAAATATCGAAGAACTGGACAGATTGGGAGAAGCACTGCCGAGCGGGGTTCGCAGGAGGGGTTTTATCGACATTCTGAGCGCATCGCTCAGGGAGCTGCTTCTCGAGGGTATCGACCCGGACGCCTTGCTTCGCTCAGGCGGCGACGGCGGCGGGCGATCGGGGCGAGGGAAGAGAGATCTCCTTTACAGGCTCTACTCCGATTATTTGTTTTACCTGGAGGAGAACGGGCTTGCCGACAACTCCCAAATTCCGTCGCTGCTCGCGTCCTCGCTGGAGAATAGCGCGCCGGAACGCCTGAAAGGGAAAGTCCTCACGTGGGTCGGCTTTCTCTCCCTGACGGGCGCTCAACTGCGTCTCGTGAGGACGCTTCGCGGCCTTGGGGTAAAAATGGAGTTCTTCGTCCCGGAGACGGGGCTCGAAAATTTTCGCGATCTCTCCGCGCAGCTCGATGCGCCAAAATCGCCGCTCGACGGACCTGGGGGCGCGGTCGCCTTTCTGACCGCGCGCGACGCTTTCGACCAATATGAGGCGATAGCCCGCGAGCTGGCCCTGGCCGCGTCGGGGGAGGGGTCGCTGTATCGAATCCTCCGCGAGCCCGGCGCTATCTTCGACGCGGGCATATTGACGCCCCGCGGGCGTCTGCCGTTTATGATCTCGGCGCTGGATTCACACGGCGTTCCGCGTCAGTCGCGCGCGGAAACGCGCGTCTACGAAACCGCCGTGATGGAGCTCGTCAGGAAGTCCTGGGAGGCATACTCGCTTGACTGGCCTTACCGAAAGACTCTGCACATCGTAAAGCGCGACGCGGAAGGCCCTCTCGATCTGAATGATCTCCCGGAGGGACGCAACGCTTGGCGTAACGCCCTGACGCCATACCCCGCCCTTCTCTCTCTGTTCGAGCGGCTGAACTCTTTTTGCGAATTTCTGGACTCTCCCGGCGGACATGACGCTCGGGAGCTTCTCGGCGCGCTGCTCGCTCTGTTCGACGAAGAGCGCGAGGCTTTGACCGCTTTAGAGGCGGGAGACGACCCCAACATGGACTTTGCCGTCCGCGAGACCGTCTCGTCGCGCCTAGAGATCGAGCAAAAGCTTAGGGCGCTCTCGGAACAATCATCCCCTCTCGGGCCCGCCGGAGCGGTCCGCTTCGAGGGCGCGGAGGCCATGGGTTTCCTCTCGGACTGGGCGAAAGAGGCGGTTACCGCGCTGCCGCAGCCGCTGCGCGGCGCCGTATCGGTATACGACTCGCCCCCTCCCGTGCTTGCGTCTCACAGATTGTGGATAATCACCGACGCCGACCCGACGCGATTTCCGGGAGCGCTCTCCGAACACCCGCTCCTGGACGGACCGCTGAGAGAGGATATAAACAGCGCCGGCGAGTCGTTTCACCTGCCGACCCTTCACGAGAAGCGGGAGCAGAGGGAAGCGCTGTTCCGCCGGTTGACGGCTCTCGGAAGCGACATCTCCATATTGGCGCGCGCCGCGACGGATTCAAAGGGAAGAGAGCAGGGCGACTCTCCATTCGTCCTATCGCTCGTTTCGGACGGGGCCTCGGGTTGGAAAAAGGCGGGGGATATCATCCAGACGCCGGATGAACGCCTATTGCGCGAGGCTTCGCCGCGAGGCGCCTTTCCAAGAGCGGTCAGAATTTCAAGGCGGCCCGCCGCGCCTCCGGGAGAGCTTCCCGTCTCCGGGCGGAAGATAAAAATGGCGCCGAGCGCGATCGACGAGCTCATCGACTGTCCGTTTTCGTACTGGTGCGGACACATCGCCCGCCTCGAAACCCCGAGGGACGAGATCGGCGTCTTCGCGCGCGATTTTCAGGGGACTTTGATGCACGAACTCTGGCGCGATATATGGACCGCCTATATCGGACGGGGCTGCCGGACGCCGCTGGTCCAGACGCTGATTGCCGAATGGGACGCGTCGCTCCTGCGACTCGCGGAGAGTTACCCTAAGCTCAGGGAGCGAAGCGCGGTCCCCGTTCTGGCCGGGCTGAAAGACGTCATGACGCTTGCCGCCGAAGCTCAGGACGAGGCGGAGGCGCGAGCGGCAAACGCGGGACTGAAGAGGGTAAAAACGGAGTTCGAGCTGCATCTTCCCGCTTACGAGCTCGAAAACGCCGTCTTCTCCGGAAGGGCCGACCGGCTCGACGTCTGGAGCGGCGCCGGGGCCGTCCTGATAGATTACAAACTCGGCGCAAGCTCAAAGTATAAGGACAGTCTTCAACTCGCCTGCTACGCTGCGATACTGAAGGCGTCCGGCGAGAGCGTGGCCGGCTTCGGGTACGTCGGACACAGGGACGGAAAGATAAGGGGCAGTTGGTCCCCCGAGGTTGAGGGTATTTACAGGGGTGCTTCTAGGACAAAGGACGATAGCGTCGACGAAAAAATATCCGCCGCCGAGGACGCTATGAGGCTCGCCGACTCGATCGCGGGCGCGGGAGTGTTCCCCGCTAATTACGACTCCGAGCGCTGTAGTTCATGCCTCTGGGGGACGATCTGCAGACGTTCGGAGCGATACGGCGCGTTCGACGGCGGGGAGGAAGGCGCAGGGGATGAGTGAGTTTTCGGACGGCGAGGCCCAGTCCAGGGAGAAATCGCTTCTCAGCCTGATCGCGTCGGAGCGCGAGGAGCAGAGACTCGCTATCATGTCCCGCCGCAAACTGACCGTGGTCAGCGCCGGCGCCGGCGCGGGAAAGACGCACACGCTGGCGAGGCGCTTCGCGTGGCTGCTGGCGACGGATCCCTCATGCCGCGTGGAGCAGATATTGACCCTTACCTTCACCCAGCTCGCGGCAAACGAGATGCGTGAGCGGATAAGGATGACGCTCCGGGACTGGTACAATTCGGACCGAGACGGGCTCGGGCATCTCAGAGACGCTTTGGACCGCATTGACGAAGCCTATATATCGACCATACACTCGTTCGCGCTCCGCGTGATACGCGAGTCCGGGCTCGACCTCGACATAGACCCCGGCGCGTCGCTCATTGGGGACGCGGTGGAGGCCGAGTTTTGGGAGGATTACAGGCAGAACCTCCAGGCGCTATCGTCCGGCAGACTGGCCCAGGGGCTGTCGGACGAGTGGCGCGGACGCGTCGGGGAGATTATGAACTCCCGGCAGTTCCTGGTCCTCTTAAACCACTTTGGCGCGGATCGCCTCACAAAACTCGCAAAGGACTCCGGGGAGGTCTTCGGCGGCATGAACGGGCGTCCCGGGGACCTCTTCCCGTTCAGCGGCGACAAAGAGGATGCGGCGCAGCGCAGAATAGCGTCGTCTCTATCCGGCGAGTGGCAAGACGTCTGGCGCCTCTGGCGCGGGTCGATTTTCCCAGCCATAGAATCAGAGCTGATAAACGAGGGAGAAAACGCCTTCGCCGTCAGAGTGAGGGAGTTGTGGCTGAAGTGGAAAGACGCTGACGGGAGCGCCGAGGAACAGCGCGACTTTTTGTGCGAACTCGTCAACGCCGCGCTCTCCCCCCTGCCGGGGAAATCAGGCTTGAAGTCGCTCATCGAGGACGCGCTTGGCGGGAAGCTGGCCGACTGGAAGAAGGCGTTCAAGCCTCTGGCGGATATATCCTCCACACTTTTCCGCTCGCCCCCTTATTCCGACGGGGAGGCGAGGTCGAGAGGGATGCTGCTGGCCGTCGCCTCCATCGGCTGGGAGCGCTGGGACGCGACGCGCGCCAGCTCCGGCGGGCTGACCTTCCCGGACCTGGTGCGGTACGCCGCGCAAATCCTCTCAGGCGGTTACGCGAGCAATTTCAGGCACGTGATGGTCGACGAATTCCAGGACACGGACGGCCTGCAGGACGCAATGATCTCCGCCCTCGCCTCCGAAGCCGGGTCCCTGTTCGTCGTAGGCGACATAAAACAGTCCATCTATCGATTCCGCCACGCGGACCCGGGACTCTTCGCGGATTACATAGACCGCGCGCGGCGCGGCGAAGAGGAAAGCGCCGTTCACATACCCCTCTCATGCAGCTATCGCATGAGCGGACCTATGATCGACGCGGTGAACAGGGTCTTCGGTCATATATGGAAAAACGGAGTGACCGGCGCGGCCGGGGGTCCCTCGATTCGGTACGAGCCTCTCTTCGCGCCGACTGACGCGCCGTGGTGGAGCGAGCGCAGCGGAGATAACGGAAAAACCGAGGGACTCGCGGCGCCTGTCGAGATTCTTCTGTACAAAGAGGCGCCGGACGCCGCCTCTTTGTCCGAGCCTTGCCCGGAGACTCCGGCGCCGGAACCCGGCTGCGATGGAGACCCGCCTCAAAAGCTCCTCATGGGCGAAAAACGCAAAGCGCTTGCGGACGCCCTCGCCCGGAGGCTGCTCGCTATGACCGGCGAAGGAGAACCGGTCTGGGACAAGGAGGGCAAGCGCCTCCGCCCGATGAAGCTGGGCGATGTCGCGATACTGGTCCCCACAAGGACGCAGTACCTCATCCTCGAAGAGTCGCTCGAGGCCGCCGGAATTCCGGCGGTTTTCGGAAGCGGCAGGGAGTTCTTCAACAGAGGCGAGACGCGCGATATAGTAAACCTGCTGCGCGCTCTCGATGAGCCGTGGGACGACTACGCTCTCGCCGGCTGGATAGAGTCGCCGTTCTCAGGCGCTCCCCCCGGCGCCGCTCTCGAACTGATGACGCTGCCTGACCGCGAAGGATCGCCGCTCTGGAGAGCCTTTTCCGAACGCCGTCCCATGGAGGCCTCGCGCTTTGAGAGCCTCCGGCGTCGGGCGAGGCTGTCCGGTCCGTCCATGGCTCTATTCGGACTGCTGGAGGACCCGTCATGGCTCGCCGCGTACAAGGCCGAAGTCCGCCTCCGGGTTCTCGCCAACGTGCGCCGCGGCGTCGAAATCGCGAGAGACTACGAGACGTCCCTCGGCGCCAGCTTGTCCGCTTGCGCCGACTACCTTGGGCGCGCCATGAGAGGAGGAGCGCCGGCTGACGAGCCCGATTCCCTGAACCTGGACTCCGACTTCGTGCAGGTAAAGACGATTCACGCCTCGAAGGGTCAGGAATTTCCGGTGGTAGTTCTGATGGGCATGGAGACTCGCGTCAGTCAAAAAAACGCCGGAAGCGCTGCCGTATCCAGAAGCCTTGGCGTCGTCGCGAAATACCTCCCCGTGACGGAAAACCTCTCCGGCGCGGATAACGACGGTGAAAAAAGCGCCGCCCAGCCTCGCGTCATCGAGTCCGTCACGGCGAAATGGCACTCCTTTCTGGAGGAACTGGAGGAAAAAGAAGAAAAAGAGCGATTGCTTTACGTAGCCATGACAAGGGCGCGGGACCGTCTCATCTGCTGCTCCGCGAGCGACGGAACGCGGGGGAATTCCTGGATCGACTGGCTGCTTCATGCAAACGGTACGCCTGGCGAAAAATTTCCCGTAACCTATGTCGAAACGCCGCCGAAGGAGACGCGGCGACCCGAATCACGCCCCATCGAACCGCCCGCTTCGCCACTTCGCGCCCCTGCCAGGTGGGAGGTTTCGCTCGCCGGCGTCTCCGCCACAGCGTATTCGCTTTTCATGTGGTGTCCAGCCGCTTACAGAATGAGGTTCAGACAGGGGCGCGAACTCAAGTGGAGGTCGGAGCCCGGGGACGGCCGGGGAGGCGCGGACCTCGGCTCTCTCGCGCACTGGGTGATTTCTATATGGGACATGAGCCACGGCGGCCTCGAACCGCTCCTGCCCGAAAATCTTCCGCCCGATGGCGCCGACTCGAGGATGCCGGCATTCCTGCGCCCAACCTTCGCGATAAAGCGCAACAGGGAGGTCTTGCGCGAGTGGCTTGGCAAATTTGCCGCGACTGACGAGTGCGAAGAACTTCGCGAACTCATCTCCCGCGGCCTTCTGCACAGGGAGAGAGCGTTTTCGGTTTCATACTCCGGCGCGCGCCTGACAGGCTCGGTGGACCTCTTCTGGGAGGACGGAAACGGGCGGCACGTCAGAGACTGGAAGATAACGCCCTCGGAGAGCGCGCCGGACGAGCTCTACCGGGAACAGGTAAATTTTTACTCTCTGGCTTGCAGGGACCGGGAACGGAACAAGCCGTTCGACGCCGGACTCGTCTATCTGCGTCCGGACAAAGACCGAGGCCCGATGTTCGAGGTCTGGAGCGTGGACGACTGGGGCCCGATCGAACGGAATATCTCCAAAGTTCTCAAAGACGCCGCGTCCGGCCCCTACAACCCCGCCGCCCACCGCTGCCCGCGCTGTCCCTTCAGGTCGTTCTGCACCGCTTCTGGCAATAACGGTAATTCACGCTGAGCGAACCTCGCGGGCCGGTGTTATCATTCAAAAATCAAAGGCAGGACCGTGAGGCGCAGCCTCACACTCCGCAAGGAGGCTGTGCCTCCTTGACCTCCAGCAAGTTTTTTTATTTCACCCTAAACGGCGTCAATCGTCGAAGCTGCCGCTGCTGGATTTCAGCTTGTTCGGCGCCTGGTCCGGGCCGTACTTGATCCTCGGGCTCCGGATCACCCTCTCCGGGGAGGAGTTGTGATCCGGCCTCCTCAGCGCGACCTCGACCACCTTCTCGGCGGCGCCCTCCGCCCCAAAGGCCTTGATGAAGCGCCTGGCCCAATACGCGACCTCGTCGACTATGCGATCTTTGATATAATCCGGCTCCGAGAGTATCCTCTCGTGAAACGGAAGGTTCAGTTTCTTGTAATCGCCGCTCTTCCTGCTCATCCCCTTCGCGTCGGCCTGCGAGACCATCTCCTGCCAGAGCGCGTCGGAGACTCCGCGGTCGCTCTCCTTTATGTAGGCGCCTCCTACGGTCACGGCGTTGCCGGTCTCAGGGTCCATTTTTATCCCGAAGACGACGTTCTGGAAGAGAGTCGCCACGTTGCCCTTGTTGACGCCGTACCGCGAGAACTTCGAGACCTTGTCGAACGGCGTGCCAGATATCCCGTGCTGCGCGATGGAGACGCCGTAGGGCGCGATCGCGTCCGCAATCTCCTTTG
>JAISQP010000174.1 GCA_031274115.1 Synergistaceae bacterium | reverse complement strand
CCATCGCGCCGACAGGGACTATCTCGCTTATAGCCGAGTGTTCGAGCGGGATCGAGCCGGTTTTCGCGTTGGCGTTCCGAAGAAAGGCGTTCGACAACGACACGCTGGTATACGTAAATTCGTATCTCGAAGAAGCATTGAGCCGCATTGGAGAGCCGTCGGCCACGATCCTCGAGCAGGTTCTGGCGATTGGAACCTTAACGGACTCCGACGCCCCGCGCGCGATAAAAGAGGTCTTCGTGACCGCTCACGACATACCCTTCAATGAACACGTCGAGATGCAGGCCGCCTTCCAGAAGTACACGGACAACGCCGTGAGCAAGACGATCAACCTCCCCAACTCGGCCTCCGTCGAAGACGTGAGGAGGGCTTATCTTCTGGCGCACGAGAGCGGATGCAAGGGGATAACGGTATACAGGGACCGCTGCAAGGAAGTTCAGGTGCTTTATCACGGCGCGCAAAAACCGGAGGATCCGCCGGAGGGAGACAAACGCGTCAAGCCCCGCAAGCGCCCGGCTAACCTCCAGGGAACTACGGTCAAGATACGCACGAGTTTTGGCAATCTTTACCTGACCCTGAATCTCTTTGGCGGTATGCCCTTCGAACTCTTCGCGACGCTGGGGAAGTCCGGCAAGGATACGCAGGCTCACACCGAGGCGCTTGGGCGTCTGGTGTCGCTCGCGCTGAGGAGCGGGGTTCCGGCAAAGGACGTGATCGAACAGCTCAAGGGGATAGGCGGGAGCCAGCCGGTGTTCGAGAACGACGGAATAATCCTGAGCCTCCCCGACGCGATAGCCCAGGGGCTGGAGCGTGCTTTGGGGGAGACGGTCGAGATCACAAAGGACGATATGTGCCCGTCGTGCGGCGCTCCGACCATTCACGCGGAGGGCTGTCTGAGATGCGTTTCCTGCGATTATTCGAAATGTTTCTGACATAGGCCAAGGTGCGAAAGAAAAGTCAACCGATACAGAAAAGCAAGATCGGCTACAAGATCCTCTATTGCGTTTCGGTTGCGGCAATACTGGTTCTGTGGGCGTATGCCTTCAGGTCATACTTCAAGGAGTATGAAAGCCTTCATCCAGAGATAACTTGGGCGATGCCATGGGTGCAGATAGATGTGATAGAGTCGGAGGGCGTGTTCCTCTGGAACGAGCAGACGCTGCGCGCCCCGAGAAGCGGCGTGGTCCGCTATCCGGGAGGATCGGGGCCTGCGAGGGTCGCTAAAGGCGCGGTTGTCGCGCGGATCGTCTCCGGACCGTCCGCCTATGACGTGAGGGCGCCGCAGGAGGGTTATTTCGTGGCGGGACTGGACGGACAGGAGGAAAACTGGAAGTACTCCTCCCTGTGGCCCGGCGAGAACGAACCTCCCAAGCCTCCCTCAGTCGAGATGATAAAGGACGGAGAGAGCGTGAAGAACGGTTCTCCCATCGGCAAGTTAATCCATCAGCCGCAGGATCTGCGATTCATAGGTTACGCTGATATGACGGCCAATCTCGAGAAAAACCTTGCGTCGAACGGAGTTATGGTTAAAATGGATACGTTGGACACGCCCTCTCAAGCGCGCGTGAGAGTGTATGAAGGAGTGGGGCACAGGGTCAAGATGTATCTTTCGATGCCCTGGTTTCCTCCGGAGGCCGCTCTTTCAAGGGGATACAAGCTGATAATAGAAGCGGGGAGCGTCTCCGGCGTTTCGATACCGGAGTCGTCGGTCGTTACGAGAAACGGCGTTCGCGGCGCCTATGTCCTGAAGGGCGCCGACGCCGTCTTCACGAAGATAGGCGGACGCTTTATCGGAGGTTCGAAGTTTCTGGTCACCGAGGGGATGAAACTTGGAGACGCCGTGATAGTGAACGGGCACTCCGCCCGCGAGGGAAGGGTCAAATTGTGGTAGAGGAATTGAATTTTACTGGTAAGATAACCGAAGCCCAGATGCGGGAAAATATCCGCGTCATTGCGGAAACGATCGCGGCTGCCGCTCTGCGCTCCGGGAGACGGCGGGATGATGTCCGCATAATAGCCGCTTCAAAATTCCAGCCGTTGGAATCTTTGTATATGGCCCTTGACTGTGGTATAACTATATTAGGCGAGAATCGAGTGCAGGAGCGGGAGCAAAAGGCTGCGGCGTGGACCCGCGGCAAAGCCGAGTGGCACATGATAGGCGCTTTGCAGCGTAACAAGGCGCGAAAGGCGATAGAACTCTTCGACTGTATAGAGAGCGTGGACAGCCTGGAACTCGCCGTCACGATCGAAAGAATATTGAACGAAAGAGCAGACGCGGGCTTGAACGCGACGCCTTATCCGGTTATGATAGAGGTCAACACTTCGGGCGAGGAGTCTAAAAACGGAGTGAAGTCTTCTGAGGCAATATGGTTGTTTGAAGAGATTTTGCATCGTTGTTCCCGTCTCGAGGTAACCGGTCTCATGACAATAGGGCCGCTCGTGGGTGGCGAGCGAAAGACTAGGGCATCGTTCGCTCTTCTGAGGTCCCTCGCCTGTGAGGCGGGAGAAAAGCTGGGAGCGTCGCTTCGTCATCTTTCGATGGGCATGAGCGGTGATTATGAGGCCGCGATCGAAGAAGGCGCGACTCTGGTAAGGATTGGAACCGGAATCTTCGGAGCGAGGCACGGATAAACGACGACATCGGGGGGTATAGCTGTGAGCGAACTTTTGACTTCTTTGGACGTGGTTAACCAAGGGTTCAAAAAAACCATGAGGGGATACGATCCCGCGGAAGTGGACGAGTTCCTGGATAGAGTTGCGGAGTGCATCCAGGCTTACGTACAGAAAACGAAGGACTGCGAGCGTATTATAGCGGAGCAGGGCGAAAGGCTCCGCGACTACGACAACATAAAGGGTTCGCTTCACGAGGCCCTCCTTATGGCGCAGAGAACCGCCGAGGAGAAGGTCAGCAATGCCGGCGCCATTGCCGAAGAGAAAGTCAGCCAAGCCACTACGTATGCCTCCGATATTATATCTGAGGCCAAGGCAAAGGCCGAAAAGATGATAAAAGACGCTGAGATAGAGGCATCGGAGTTTGGCAGCGAAATTCAGGCGCTCCAATCGCTCCGGGATTCGAGTTTTGCCAGCGTACGCGGCTTCATACGCGAACTCTCCGATGTCCTTGAGAGAGCGGAGAACAGCGGAAAAATCCGTATGCCGGACCGTACCGCAAACGTCATCGGCAGGTCGGGTCACACGAGGACGCAGTCTCAGCCGATAGTCTCCAAGGTTGAGTTTGACAGGGCGGAGTCGAGCGAGGAAGCCAAGAAACAGGAGCTTTCCAACACTCTGAACATCCTTGGGATCGACCCCAGTCTGCTCAATTCCGATATGAGGCTGGATAGATAGACGAAAGATCATCCCCGATCTGTCTTCCGGGTGTTGGACCGAAGCGCCTGAGAGCGCTTTCGAGCCTGGGGATCGAGAGTGTGCTTGACCTTTTGTTCCACCTGCCGTATCGCTACGAGGACCGGAGGCGCGTTACCCCGATAGCGTCGCTTTCAGAGGATCATCCGTCCGTTGTGAGGGCGGAAATCACCTCTTGTGAGGTTCGGGCGACGCGAACGCGGAATGTTTATGTGGCGGAGCTCGAAATAGCGGATGGCCAGGCGAACGCAGAGGTGATTCTCTTTGGCGGTCAAAGGAGTTTTACGGGCTTTGCCGTTGGAAGGGAGCTCATGATATACGGTGAGCCGAGTTTAGCGGGCTCGCGTTTTGAATTCAGGAACCCTGACTGGGCCTTGGGCGGAAATTCCGGGCGGCCGGGTTTTCCCGCGGACTGGCTCGGAATATCGCCGATTTACCCAACAGTGAGCGGTCTTCCGCGCAAGCAGCTCGCCGTAATAATCAAAAGCTGCGTAACTTCCGGCAATCTTAAATTATTCGATCCTCTTCCCTCTGAAATACTGAAAAAATATTCCTTCCCCTCTCTTCTCGACGCGTTCAAGGGGGTCCACACCCCAAAATCCTTTGAGGAAATTCCCATCTCGCGCAGACGCCTGGCTTATCAGGAGTTCTTTGAACTCCAGACTAAAATTTTCGAAGCGCGGCTGCGAAGGGCGTCGCGCAAATCTGTCCCGCTGGCTGACGGGGAGGAGTTCGCCTCACGATTCGTGGAATCCCTCCCGTTTTCGCTTTCAGAGTCCCAGCGCGCGGCGTTTGACGAGATCTCGGGCGATTTGCGCGAAACGAGACCGATGTACAGGCTTCTTCAGGGGGATGTCGGCGCCGGGAAGACCGCTGTCGCGGCGTCAGCCATAGCTCAATGCGCGGGCGCCGGTTTTCAGTCCGCCGTTCTTGTCCCTACTACCGTCCTCTCTGGACAGTTTTACCGCCAGTGCGTCGGGTTCCTTTCGCCCCACGGCGTTCGCTGCGCGGAGTTGACCGGCGGCGTGACGGGAAGACGCAGAGAGGAGACGCTCAGCTCGCTCAAGAGGGGCGAAACAGACGTTATCGTCGGTACGCACGCGCTGCTCTCCTCAGACGTCGAATTCAAGGCATTGGGCCTTCTCGTAATCGACGAACAGCACAGGTTTGGCGTCCGCCAGCGGGAGTTGATGGAGAACCGCGGCGAACACGCTCCGCACGTCCTCATGATGAGCGCCACGCCAATCCCGCGAACCCTCTGCATGGCGCTTTACGGGGATGTTGACGCCACGGTTATAACCGGACGCCCGGGGAGAAAGCCTGTGATAACAAAAATAGCGAGCGACAACCACATCGGCGAGCTTTACGGTTTTTTGGCGGAGCGGGCGAAGAAGGGCGAGCGCGTTTATTGGGTGTGCCCTTCGATAGACGACGAAGATGACGCCTCAGTCATGAAAAGGGCGTCGGATATGGAGAAAAAAATACGCGGCGTCGCGATCGAACGGCTTCACGGGCGAATGGCTAAGGATGAAAAAAACGCGTCGATGGCGCGTTTTGCCGCCGGGGAGT
>JAISQP010000173.1 GCA_031274115.1 Synergistaceae bacterium | reverse complement strand
TAGAGGGACTTGTGCGCGCTCTCGACATGATCGACGAAGTGATAAGGATCATAAGGGCGGCAAAAGACGCCCCGACCGCGCGCGCGGAGCTCGTCGGGACGCTCGGCTTCACCGAGATTCAAGCGCAGGCGATACTGGATATGCGCCTGCAGCGCCTCACCGGGCTCGAGCGTCGCAAGCTGGAGGAGGAGCTGGCGGCTCTTCTCGCGGATATAGAGCGCTATCGGACGATCCTCGGCAACCCCGCGGCGCTCGACGCTGTGATAAGGGACGAACTCGATACAGTTAAAAAATCATACGCCGACAAACGGCGCACCGAGATACAGGACTCCGTGGAGGACGTCGGGATCGAGGACCTCGTCCCGGAGGCCGAGATCGTGGTCGTCCTGAGCCGTGACGGCTACATAAGGCGTATGCCGCTGCAGGACTACAAGCTCCAGGCTCGCGGCGGCAAGGGGGTCAAGGGCGCCACTCCGAAGCCCGAGGACGAGATAGCCCTGGTCAAGGTGACGACCACCCACAACACCCTCTGTCTGTTTACGACGCGAGGGCGCATATTCGGCATAAGAGGGCTGGCGCTGCCCGAGCCTAAGACTGGCAAGGGCAAGCTCATCAGCTCGCTCGTCGCCCTGGAGCCGGACGAAAAGGTTGTCGCGATGCGCGACATGAACCACGGAGACGCGAAATACATCTTCTTCGTCACGAAAAAGGGCCTGGCGAAGCGCCTTCCCATCGAGGAAATGGACGGGCTCACAAAAGCCGGCCGCCGCGTGCTGGGAGTGCGCGATGACGACGCGATCGCCAGGGTGCGCATCACGAGCGGCCGCGACGAGCTGCTCCTCACCACCGCGAAGGGACAGACTCTCAGGGTCGACGAGAACGAATTCCGCCCGCAGGGAAGAGGCGGCCACGGAATTCGCGGCATGCGCCTGTCGGACGACGACCTTGTCGTCGGCTGCGACGTGATAATCCCCGGCAGACAGCTTCTGATAGTGAGCGAACACGGCATAGGCAAGAGAACGCCTTACGACGAATTCACCGCGCACCACAGGGGCGCGAGCGGGGTGAGGGCGATGCGCCACGGCGCGCGCACCGGCGACATAATAGGCGCGTGGGGCGTCGCCGAGGACGACGAACTGGTGGTCATCACGGGCCGCGGCCGGGTGGTGAGGATTGGGGCGTCCGAGATATCGAGCCTGAGCCGCGGCGCCACCGGATATACTATGGTCAAACTTGACGAAGGCGATGTCCTGGCTGATATCAGCATCGTAAAGGCGGACCCCGAGACCTCCAAGGATGGGTAAGATGCGCCTTGCGCGGGAGGGGATGCCCACCGTCGGAGCGATGGTTTTCATGATCGCCGGAGGCTACAGGATATCGCCGGCGATAAGCGCCGCCCTGCTCCTGCCTCTCGCGCTCTCTGTCTGGTTCTATAGAGACCCCGACAGAAATCCCCCCGAGGACCCGGGCGTATGGGTGAGTCCGGCGGACGGCAGAGTGGTCGAGATAATCGAAGACGCGGAGGATCCTTACGCCGGCAGGACGACGAAGATCGGTATATTCATGAACGGCTTCGACGTTCACGTGAACCGCTTTCCCGCAAGCGGCACCGTGGAGGAGACGCGCTATGTTCCGGGCAAAAAATGGTTTGCCGTCGAGCCGAAGTCGTCGGAGAACAACGAGAGGCTCTACGTCGGGATATCGACCTCTCAGGGCAGGGCGACCCTCGTTCAGATAGCGGGGATCATGGCGCGCAGGATAGCGTGCAGAATAAAAATCGGAAACAGTCTTGCGCGCGGCGAGCGTTATGGTATGATTAAACTCGGTTCAAAAGTCGACGTCTACCTGCCGGAAAACGTAAAACCCGCGGTAAAGCTTGGGGATAAGGTAAAGGCTGGCGAATCGATAATAGGAGTGATCGTGTAGATGAGAAAACGGAGAAGACGAGTGAGACAGATACCATTCAACAAGATCCTGCCCAACATGATAACGAGCGGAAGCGTGCTCTGCGGGATGTTCTCGCTCATGTTGACGTATCGGGATCATTTCCTGCCCTCCGCGCTCGTCCTTGTAATAGCCGTCTTTTTCGACTACATGGACGGGAAGGTCGCACGCAGCCTCGGCGGGAGCAGCGCTTTCGGCGAGGAGCTGGACAGCCTCGCGGACGCCCTGTCGTTCGGCGCCGCCCCGGCCTTCCTGTTCTACGCCAGGTACGTCGGCCTCGAGGGCGGCGTGTTCGGCACGCTCGGCACGGCGTTCTTCGCGCTATGCGGCGTCCTTCGCCTTGCGCGGTTCAACGTGACGCACGTCACCGGCCCCTTTCAGGGGCTTCCCATTCCAGCCGCCGGCATGGCTCTGGCCTCGGTGGTAATAGCCGGTACGCCTGTTACGCCGACTGTCGCGATAGTCATGATGGTCTCCTTGGGCGCTCTCATGATCTCGACGGTTCCTTACGGCAACCTCAAACTCCTCCGCAAGGGCAACGTCAACAAGGCGAAGTGGGTCCTTCTGATGGGGATAATAGCCACATGCTTCGTCGTCCTTCGCGAAAAAGCTCTCCTCACTCTGATTGGAATATATATCGCGAGCGGCCCCCTTCGCTTCGACTGGGGAACGTGGCTCGCCATCCGTCCGCCGGTGAGCGAAGAACCCACGACGGAGGAAGAATAAAGGAAGCGCTGATTGAACAGCTAAACTAAAATTCCAGCGAAATATAAAATCGATAAAAACCCGGCGCACCGGAGCCATCCCGGGGCGCCGGGTTTTATTCTGATTTATTGAAAAAAGCCTGAGATATGATAAAATGTCTTCCGTCAGAGCTTTTCGTTGCAGTTCAATCGATCTGTCGCCGTCGTTGAAAACGCGGTGATTTTGATGGGAGGGGACCGACGTAATGCTGAGTTTATCAAAGATAAGGCGATTTCGACGATACAGCGGGGCGCCTTTTATGTGAACGTACGCGGCAGCGAAGTTTCTCATTTCCTTTCGGTATTTCTTTTAAACAACGCAAAGAAACCTTAATTCGATTGTTTTTATTTTTTATATTGAAAAACACAGGCAGGACGCCCTTCGAAGGGTTTGTTTGTCAGAGTGTTCGCTTGACGGCTCAATCAGCGCTTTCATGATCTTCTCGGCTGGTCAAAACTGGAAAGGGGGGATTTGCGCGGTCTCAAACGCCGGCTGAAGGGTTAAAGATTAAAATCCTGATAGCTTCTGTGTCAGCGTTCTGAATTCCAAAAGAATTTATACGGAGGGATGAAAATGTATTCAAATCTGCTCGGAGAGTTTTTAGGAACAATGACCCTTGTGACATTCGGCGACTCGGTGGTCGCGAACCTCGTTCTAAAAGATACCAAAGGCAACGGCGCCGGCTGGGTACACGTAAGCTGGGGATGGGCGTTCGCTCTGATGATGGGAATCTACGTCTCGTGGGCGTTCGGTGCTCCGGAGGGGGATTTGAACCCGGTGGTGACTCTCTTCAAGCTTCTTATAGGCGGACATTACGACTCCGTCGCGCACGCTTTAGCGACTATGGTCGCGGAAGTCGCCGGCGGAGTGGCGGGCGGCGTAATCGTCTACCTGCTCTACCTCAATCACTGGGCGCCCACCGAGGACCCGGGCCTGAAGCTCGCGGTATTCGCTACAGGGCCGGCCCGGCGCGACCTCGGCGCGAACTTCCTCACAGAGGTAATAGCCACCTTCTTTCTCATTATGGGAATTCAGGCGATCGCGAAGAACATGGGCCAGGGCGATACCAGCCCGTTCCTTCTTCCGTTCATGATAGGCGGTCTTCTTTACGTTCTCGGCGCAGGAATGGGCGGAACGACGGGGTATGGCATGAACCCGGCGCGCGACATGGGCCCCCGCATCGCTCACGCTATTCTCCCGATTCCCGGAAAGGGCGACAGTGACTGGCAGTTCGGATTTGCCGTAGCGACAGCCGGACCTCTGGTCGGAGCCCTTCTTTCCGTTGCCGCTTTTAAAGCCGCCGGATTCTAGCGGGGTGGCGGCAAATTGAAAAAACTCATAAACAAGGTTGACGACGTAGTAACCGAATCGCTCGCCGGCATGTACGCGGCGCATCCGGACATCATAAAACTGCTTCCGGAGTTCAGGGTCGTCTATCGCGCAAGCGCTCCTTCCCCTAAAGTGGCGGTTATCTCGGGCGGAGGAAGCGGACACGAGCCGCTGCACGGGGGTTTTGTCGGCTTTGGCATGCTTGACGCCGCTTGCGCGGGAGAGATCTTTACGTCTCCGACGCCGGAACAGATGTACGAGGCCGCGAAGGCCGTAAACGGAGGCAAGGGGATACTCTTTTTAGTCAAAAATTACACAGGCGACGTGATGAACTTCCAGATGGCCGCCGACCTGCTCTCAGGAGATGGAGTAAAAGTCGAGCAGGTCGTGGTGAACGACGACGTCGCCGTAAAGGACTCGCTCTATACGGCGGGACGCCGCGGGGTGGGCGGGACCGTGCTCATCGAGAAGATAATCGGGGCATACGCGCAGGCCGGCGCGTCCCTGAGCGAGGTCAAAGATCTGGCGGAGCGCTCGAACGCCAATGTCCGCACGATGGGCATGGCTCTTACGAGCTGCGCCGTTCCGGCTGCCGGCAGACCGACCTTCGACCTGCCGGAGGACGAGATAGAACTGGGCATCGGCATCCACGGCGAGCCGGGGCGCGAGAGGGTAAAACAGAAGACCTCCGCCGAGATAGTCGAATATTTGGGCTCGGCCATAACGGACGACCTTCCGTTCAAAGCCGGAGACGAGGTCCTTGCGTTCGTCAACGGCATGGGCGGCACGCCGTTGATCGAGTTATACCTCGTCTACAACGACCTGAAGAAGTTTCTGGACAAAAAGGGGATAACCGTCTCGCGCAGCCTTGTCGGCAACTACATCACCAGCCTCGACATGCAGGGCTGCTCGATAACCCTTCTCAAGCTCGACAGCCAGACAAAAGCGCTCTGGGATTACCCCGTCGAGACTCCGGGACTGCGCTGGGGGAGGTAACGGCAGCCATGGCGTTCACCCTCGAAATGGCCCGAAGCGCCCTTCTGAAATTCAACGCCGTGATCGAGGAGAAGAAGGATTACCTCACGGAACTCGACTCCGCGATCGGTGACGCTGACCACGGCATAAATATGAACCGCGGGATGAAACGCGTCATGGAAAAAACCCGCGACAAGGAGTACGGCGATTTCGGGGGACTCTACAGAGATGTCGCCATGACCGTAATGAGCGCCGTAGGCGGCTCGGCCGGGCCGCTTTACGGCACTTTTTTCATGAAATTGGGACAGAAGCTCACAGGCAAGGCGGAGGTCGCGGTTGAGGAGTTTGCCGACGCGATGGAGGAGGGGTTGTCCGGCATAACCTCGCTCGGAAAGTCGCAGGCCGGCGACAAAACAATGGTCGACGCGCTTCTGCCCGCAATAGCCGCCCTCCGCGAGAACGCAGAAGCCGGAGACGAAGCGGCGTGGAACGCCGCCGTCGAAGCCGCGTCGAAGGGAATGACCGATACCATCCCGATGCTGGCGAAGCGCGGGCGCAGCAGCTATCTCGGCGAACGCTCGATTGGACATCAGGATCCTGGGGCTACCTCTGTGACATATCTGGTGGAATGCCTCAGAGACTCCGCGCTAAGCTGACTGACATGGTCGGAATCCTGATAGTCTCGCACAGTGAAGACGCGGCTCGCGGAATCGCCGAAATCGCGAGGGGAATGTCGGGCGTCGGCGACGGCGTTCCGATTCTGGGCGTGGGCGGAAACGACGAAGGAGGCCTCGGCGTGTCCGTGGGAAAGATAATGGACGCGCTTTCCGGTCTGCTTCCGAAGTGCGACGGAGTCCTGATCCTTCCGGATCTGGGCAGCTCCATTCTTTCATCCAGAGGGGCGGTTGGGATGCTTCCTCCGGAGGACGCGGCCAAAGTGGCCCTCGCCAACGCCCCGGTCCTCGAAGGCGCGATGCTCGCCGCCGTCGAGGCGAGCGCTGGATCCAACCTCGCGGAGGTGGCCGAAAGCGCCCGGGAGGCCAGAAATTTGGATAAGAGCGAACATTGAGCTGAAAAATAAAACAAATTTAGGAGGGGTTATAGGATGGCCGAGAAAAAGTACGTTGTCGCTATTGACCAGGGAACGACAAGTTCGCGCTGTATGCTCTTCGACAAGAACGGGCTGCCAGTCGTCTCCGATCAGCTCGAACACGCGCAGATATTTCCGAAACCAGGTTGGGTCGAGCACGACGCTCTGGAGATTTGGGCGCGCGTCCAGGAGGTGATCAGAAACGCCCTGAGGAAGGGCGGCGTTTCGACCGACGAAATCGCGGCCATCGGCATCACGAATCAGCGCGAGACGACGGTTGTCTGGGAAAAAGCGACCGGCAAGCCGATATATAACGCTATCGTATGGCAGTGTATGCGTACCCAGGACTTCTGCTCCGAGTGGCGGAAAACGCCCGGTTGGGAGCAGGACGAGACAGGCCAGGGCAAGGTGAAGGAGCGCACCGGGCTTTTGATAAGCCCCTACTTCTCCGGGACCAAGATCAAGTGGATTCTGGACAGCGTTCCGGGAGCGAGGGAGAGGGCGGCGAAGGGCGAGCTGCTGTTCGGCAACATCGACACATGGATCATCTGGCAGCTCACAGGCGGCCCCAACGGCGGTGTTCATGTAACGGACGTCTCGAACGCGTCCCGCACGCTTCTGATGAACATAAAGACCCTCAAGTGGGACGAGGAGATGGCCAAGTTCCTCGACGTCCCGATCAGGATGCTGCCGCAGATAAAACCGTCGAGCGCCGTCTACGGCGACACGATCCCAGGAGGCCCGTTCGGAGCGGTCATCCCGGTGGCCGGAGATCTCGGCGACTAGCAGGCGGCCCTCTTCGGACAGGCTTGCTTCAACAAGGGCGATACCAAGAACACCTATGGGACCGGATCTTTTATGCTCATGAACATAGGCGAGACGCCGGCGTCATCTAAGAACGGCCTTCTCACGACGGCCGCTTACAGTCTGGAGGAGGGGAAGTGCGTCTACGCCCTCGAGGGTTCGATCGCCATCACCGGCGCCGCCGTGCAGTGGCTGCGCGACAACCTCAAGATCGTTGACGAGTCGCCGGACAGCGAATATCTGGCGGGCAAGGTTGACGATTCGGGGGGAGTTTACTTCGTGCCCGCGTTCTCCGGGCTCTACGCCCCGTATTGGGACATGTCGGCCCGGGGCGTGATTACGGGTCTCACGAGGTATGTCCGCAAGGAGCACATCGTCAGGGCGACCCTCGAGAGCATCTGCTATCAGACGCGCGATGTCGTCGAGGCTATGAACAAGGACTCCGGAGTGCCGCTGGCCGAACTCAAGGTCGATGGCGGCGCGGTGAGGAACAACCTCCTGATGCAGCTTCAATCCGATATTCTCGGCGCCAGGGTGGTACGCCCGGTCGTCAACGAGACGACCGCCCTCGGCGCGGCGTACGCGGCCGGTCTCGCGGTAGGCTTCTGGAAGAACGTGGACGACCTGCGCGCCAACTGGGCGAAGGATACCAGCTTCAGCGCCATCGTCTCCGATGAGAAGAGAGAGGAAGGCTATAAAGGCTGGAAAAAGGCAATCGAAAAATCGAAGGGCTGGATCGAGTAGCATCAGGGAGACGCGGATTTATCGCCGGACCATAAATTGGTACATGGCTATCAGCTTGTCACATGTTGTAGTCCAGGAGGCTCAAGCCGCCCGATTCGCTTCGTTCGTTCAACGCCGCGCGTCGGGGACAACGCGGGCGACTTGAGCCTCTACCTGAGCTAAGCGGATAGTCATAAATTGGTATAAATCGCTAAAACGACATGTCGCCATTTGCGAACGCGGAGACCATCAAGGTTTTAATCGTTACCCTTCAGGCCTCTAGCAATAAATCAGCCTTTTTAGCTTCATGATTGACGCCATATTAAGTAACCTGGCGTTGATCAGTGTTTCACAAAGCCCTTGATCCCTGGGAGGGATGGACCGTTGAAAGCGCGATTGAGAGATTGCGGGGATTACGACATAATAATAATCGGCTGCGGAATTGTCGGCGCGACAATTGCTCGCGAGCTTTCGCGCCGCAAG
>JAISQP010000104.1 GCA_031274115.1 Synergistaceae bacterium | reverse complement strand
GCCGCCGCCGTGAGACTCTATAACGGGGCGAACGTCCGACGCTATTACCTTCTCGATCTTCTCAGAAACTTCCGACATATTCATTTCCTCCTTATAATTTATACAGAAAAACGCCTGTTAAATCGCTAAAACGTCCTTTTACCGTCTGCTGACAAGCGGTAAACAAGAACTATCGCAGCCGCCGCGTTCACGAATGATAAAATGTCGTTCAGATCATCGATCAGCCCTTCCTGAGCTTTTCCCTATCCTTGGCTATCCGCCACATGGCGTCAACCTCTTCCAAGGGGAGTTTTTCAATGTCGACGTCTCTCTCCGCGGCCTGAAACTCTACGTCCCTGAAGCGCTCCGCGAATTTCCGGTTAGCTCCCTGCAACGCGCTCTCCGGGTCTATGTCCAGATGACGCGACAGGTTGACCGCGGCGAATAAAAGGTCGCCAAGCTCATCTCTCATGGCGTCGGCGTCTTTGTTCGACACCTCCGCCTTAAATTCGTCAAGTTCCTCGAGCACCTTTTTCCGCACCGACTCCACATCGTCGTGCGGCCAGTCGAAACCCCTCTTAGCCGCCCGTTCCTGAATCCTGTAAGCCCGGAGGAGCGCCGGAAGATCCTTTGGAATGCCCGCCATCGCCGACGAATCGGCGTCACGCTCCCTTCGTTCTCCGGACTTGATTATCTCCCAGTTGCGGCTGACCTCCGCCGCGTCCTTCACGACGACGCCGGAGAAAACGTGGGGATGCCGCGTCACGAGCTTACCGCAAATTGCCCTGGTGATGTCGCCAATGTCGAAGAGTCCGCGCTCCTTCGCGATCTGAGCGATAAAAACGACCTGAAGCAATAGATCGCCGCACTCCTCACAGATATCGCGCGCGGATCCCTCTCCTATCGCCTCCACCAGCTCGTGCGCTTCTTCCAGGATATACCTGCGCAGCGTCTCGAGCGTCTGTTCAGCATCCCAGGGACACCCCCCGGGCGCGCGAAGCTTTTCCATTATCCCCAACAGATCATCGAATGTGCCAGTCTCAAAATCCGACAAACGACAAAACTCCTTCACGAAATACTCTCTATACCAATGGATATTTTACCATAAAATCACGCCCGCTTGCGCGCGCGCCGCAAGCCAGCTTATTTACCGAGAATCGCGTCGATAAAACCACCCAAGGCTTTGAAGCCTCCCGGACCTATAAAACCGTTCATCCTTCTGAACCAGCCGCGCGGAGTCGGGGTTTCCTCGGAAGGACCGTCCGCCGCACATTCTATCACTGTCTCGTCGTGTCCACAAAGGACTTTTACTATCATAAAATCGGGTCCTATAATTTTAATCCTCGCGACGTCGAATAAAAATTCCAGGACCTTCGGCATCGGTCCGAATCTGTCGACCGTCTCGCCGCGAAGCATCAGCAGATTATCGAGGTCCCGCGTCCAGAGAAGTTTCCGGTAGAGCGCGACGCGAACGCTCTCGTGCGGCAGGTAGTCCTTAGGTATAGCGGACGGCATCCCTACTTCGACCGCTACGCTTTCCCTGTACTCCCCCTTGGCCCTCCTGACGGCCTCCTCCAGAAGATCGCAGTATCTCTGGAAGCCGACCCTTCCGAGGTTGCCGTGTTGCGCGACCCCGACAAGTTCGCCTCCGCCGCGTATCTCGAGGTCCTTTTTGGCGAGCTCGTACCCGGCGCCGAATTCGCCCATAGCCGCTATCGCCTCCAGGCGCTCGCCCGCCTCTCTCGTGAGAGCGGCTTCCGCGGGATGCAAAAAGAGCGCGAAGGCCTGTTCGTCTCTCCTTCCGACCCTTCCCCTCAACTGGTGCATCTGGGCAAGACCGAGCTCCTGCGCGTCGCTCACTATCATAGTGTTAGCTCTCGGAATGTCCAGTCCGCTCTCGACTATCGTCGTGCAGACAAGCAGATCCAGCTCTCCCTCGGCGAACTTGTCCATCGTGCTCTTGAGCTGTTTCTCGTGCATCCGGCCATGAGCGACCCCAACGCGAAGTTTTGGGAAGAGCCTGCGTACCATCATGGCTTCCCTGTCTATCGTCTGAACTCTGTTGTGAACGTAGAATACCTGCCCGCCCCTCGCCTTCTCTCTTATGACGGCGTTTTTCACGAGCGTCTCAGACCACGGGCCGACGGCTGTTATAACTGGAAGACGTTTTATTGGCGGAGTCTGAAGAAGCGAGAGGTCCCTGAGCCCCGAGAGCGAGAGATGCAGAGATCGCGGAATCGGGGTGGCCGACAGCATGAGAACGTCCACCGACGGGAATAAATTTTTGAGGTGCTCCTTGTGCATGACGCCGAAGCGATGCTCCTCGTCCACAATCACGAGCCCCAGGTCTTTGAAGGCTATATCCTGACTCAGCAGCCTGTGAGTGCCGAGAAGCACGTCTACCTTTCCGGCGGCGGCGTCCTCCAGTATCGCCCTCTGGCGGGACGGGGCCACAAATCTGGAGATTACCTCCACCCTGACGCCAAATGGATCGAACCGGGCGTTGAAGGTGTCGAAGTGCTGTTGGGCGAGAAGGGTGGTAGGCGCCATCAGGACTGCCTGACAGCCTTCGAAGACGACTCGCGCCGCGGCTCGGAGCGCCACCTCCGTCTTGCCGAATCCGACGTCTCCGACCAGGAGGCGATCCATTGGAACCGGACGGGCCATGTCTCGCAGGACATCGTTTATAGCGCGAAGCTGATCGGCGGTCTCCCTGTACGGAAACGCGCGCTCGAACTCCCGCTCCTGCTCCTGGTCTCCGGCGAAGGAGCGTCCCTTAGTTATCTCCCTTTTCGCGTAGACGTCTATGAGGTAGGCCGCGGCAATCTCCGCCTGTTCCCTCGCCCGCATGGACATCTTCTTCCAATGCCCCCCGCGCAGGCTGTCGGCAACTGGCTCCACTCCGGGAAACGTCTGGTACCTCGATATTTTATGAAAATGCATCACAGGTATCTTGAGACGGCGCTCTTCGGCGTATTCGAGAACCAGGTACTCCTGTGTTCCGTCCCTGCTCTCAATTTGCTCGGCGCCCATAAAGCGCGCTACGCCGTAGTCTTCGTGTACGACCCACTGGCCGGGAAGCAACCTGTCGCTCCAGTCGAGAGGAACCCTTCTCTCCGAAGCGCCTCCAGACAGAGAGAGCCCGGAGAGTTCGAGGTCGCCCAAGATCGCGAGGCCCTCCGCAAAATCCACGAAGCCCTCGGATATCGATCCCTCCGCGGCCCGTAAACCCGTCTTCTCCGCCCAGTCGCGGAAGTGTTCGGTTTCCGATACGATCAGGACCGATATGCCGCGCGATTTGAGATCGCCGCAATATGATTCCAGGTCTCTTC
>JAISQP010000095.1 GCA_031274115.1 Synergistaceae bacterium | reverse complement strand
AAGGGCTGGACTATTGGCGGAAAGGACTCAGGGGTTTTCGCCGCATCCGAAACTGGCGCTCTGCCCGCCGCTCCCCGTGGGCGTGATAGGGCTCGGCGAACCGGCGGATTTCTGGTTCGTAGACTGGGAGGAGGACTCTCTCCGGAGATGGAGAAAATTTCTGCCGTCAGGAATCGATATAATCTCGGCGCGCATAGTTGACGGACCGTCATTGAACAAGCTTTGCGCGGCGGCGGCGTACTCGATAGAGCCCCTGACCGGCGCCGGACCGAACTTTATATCGGACGTCCTGTCGCGCTCGCTTAAAGAGATGAACGCTCTGCTTCGCTCCGATGTTTTGGGAGGCGAGGTCGTTGTCGCGACAAACGACCTGGAGCGCTGCGGACCGTCCTACATGGTGAAGAAGCTCGTCGAGTCGTCCGTTATATCGGCCTGGAGCGATATCTCGATTGCGAGAACAGCCGTCGGCCTCTGGAACGAGAAAGACGGCACGGTCGCGCCTGTTGCGGACGCGGGGGCTGAAGCGACGGAGGAGTAAAATATGGGCGTAAAAAATGGAGATATGAAACTCATCGTGAACGTGATAGATCCGGAGGAGATGCGCGTCGCCATTCTCGACGAGAGGGGCAGGCTCGATAACCTGTACGTCGAGCGGATGCTGGAGCGTCAGCGCGCGGGTGAAATTTACAAGGCGCGGGTCGACAGCGTTCTGCCGGGCATGAACGCGGCGTTCCTGAGCCTCGGGGACGGGCGCAACGGTTTTTTGTACCTCAATGACGTTAGAAACATGACGGTCAAAGCGGGAATGGACATGGTGGTGCAGGTCTTAAAGACGGCAAGAAAAGGAAAGGGCGCCAGGGTATCGCCCCGCGCGTCTCTGGCGGGAAGATATCTCGTGCTGGTGCCCTCCAACAACGACGTAGGGGTATCGAAGAGGATAGATAACGACGAAGAGCGCTCTCGCCTGAGGGCGCTCGCGAGAAAACTCAGGCCGGACGGCTACGGTCTGATAGTCCGCACTGTCGCCGAGTACAGCGACGAGGAGAGCCTGTCCAGGGACGTCGCGGAACTCATGGACGCCTGGGCCGAGGTCGAGAAAAAAGCGAAGAAGAACACGGCGCCGTGTCTCCTGCACAGGGACATCGGGCTCGTCGAGCGGATTTTGAGAGACGAACTCACCGGGAGCATAGGGGAGATCGTGGTTGACTCGCAGGACGAATACGAGAGCATAGGCGTCTTTCTGCAGCGCTTCGGAGAGGATGAGCGTCCAGAGCTATCCTTCTACAAGGGCAGCATGCCCCTCTTCGACGTTTACGGGGTCGAACGCGCGATTGACGAGATGCACGACAGAAAAGTCTGGCTGCCGAGCGGCGCCTATCTCGTCATTGACCAGACCGAAGCTCTGACCGTGATCGATGTCAACACAGGCAAATACATCGGCTCGAAAGATCTGCAGGACACTGTGTACCATACGAACTTCGAGGCGGCCGAGGAGATAGCACGTCAGCTCAGACTCCGCGCCATCGGCGGCATAGTCGTGATCGACTTCATCGACATGGACAGCCAGGAGTACAGGGACAAGCTCGTCGGACAGCTTCAAGAGCTGTTCAGGCAGGACAGGTGCAAGGCCAGGGTGTACGGAGTCACCGCGTTGGGCCTGGTTGAGATAACCCGCAAGCGCGCGAGGCTCGACATGAGAACGATTATGAGCCGCGGCTGTCCCTTTTGCGGCGGTCTCGGCTGGGTTGACAGGGAGGAAACGGTCGCGATGAAGGTAAAACGCTTCATTCGCAGAGCGGTCCTAGGCTCGTGTTCAGAGGCCTTTCTGGTTGAACTGCATCCGGCCATAGCGCGCTATATAGCGGAGACATATCTCTCCATGTGGGAGGAGGAGTTCGAGAGGAGGTTTTACCTCGTCGAGTGCCCCGAATACGCGTGGGACAAGTACAAGATAGATTTTCAGGGAACGGTCACGAGGGTCGTGCATCGCGTCGAGGTGATGGAGAAGCGGGAGGACCGCGCCGTTGTACATAGCACGACTTCTGCTTAAGGGCTTCAAGAGCTTCGGCGGATCGCACGACCTGCCGTTCTCCCCGGGAATGACAGCGATAGTTGGACCAAACGGGAGCGGAAAGAGCAATCTCCTGGACGCGCTCAGGTGGGTGCTCGGCGACAGTCACGCCTCAAAACTCCGGATAACGCGCCAGGGCGACCTTCTCTTTCAGGGCTCCGCGTCCCGCGCCGCCGCGAGCGAGGCTGAGGTCTCCATGCAGTTGCGCGAGGAAACGCGAATCTGTACCGTAAAAAGACGCGTCTCGGACAGCGGAGCGCAATCCCTGGTCGACGGGTCGCGGGTGACGCTCGCTGAACTGGACGACGTGAAACGCGTCTGGCAGCTTGCCGGAGATCGCTTCGCCTTCATAGGCCAGGGGGACGTCACAGAGGTCATTCAGCAGCGCCCTCAAGCCCGCAGAATGCTGTTGGAGTCGCTCTTTGGCATAGACTCCTACCGGAAGAGGCGAATAGAGGCGTCTGATCGCCTCGAGGAGGCCGGGGCGGAATACGGAAAACTGCGGACGTTCTCGGCGGAGCTCCACGCCAGACGGGAGGAAATTGCCCCGGCCGCTGCGAAGGCGGCTGCGGCTCGGAAGATACTTGACGCCCTGGAGGAGGAGCGCCGGACTCTCTACTGGGCCAGACGGGCAAGAAACGAGGAGGAGATTCGAAGCGCCGACGCGGAGCAAGAGCGGCTCCTGGCCACTCTGCGCGTGAGGGAGAGGTGGAGGGAGCGCTGGGAGAGAGGACTCGCCTTTCTGGAGGGAAAACTCTCCGAGCTGTCAGGAACCAGGCAGAATCAGGCTCGCGAGCTCGACGACGCCAGGAGTTCCCTCGCCAACCTCACTCGAACGGCTTACGGGCACGGAGCGACGCTCTCCGCGGCGAGAGGCAGAGCGCTTCAGATTGACGAGGAACGCTCAGTCCTAGCGGCGCGGATCGCGAAGTTGCGACAGGACAAGGACTCCTCCGACAGGCAGGGCGCGTCGCTCGCGAAGGAGCTGGAAGCGTTGAAAAAATCCCTCGCCGCCGCCGAGAAAAGCTACAGGGAGCAGCAGGAGGAAATTGAGCGGGAGAGGGAGAAACGAGCCGGCATAAACAACGCGCGCGGAGAGATCGAGGGAGAGATGACGGCGCTGAAGGGGCGCATAAGATCGATAGGGCAAGCGCTCAGGAAGCTGTCCGATAGCCCGCGGCCGTCTGACGGAGATGACCCGGCGAAGACGATAAAAAAAGAGCTGGACGCGCTGGAAAAGCGTCACGCCGCGCTGCTCGACGGGCAGGAAGAGGCGGCTTCACGGCACAGAGACGTCTATGCCCGTCTCCAGGAAGTATCCGCCGACCTTCAGAGAAACAGGAGAGAGTCGTCCAAACTCGCCAACCGCCTCGCCGAACTCGAGGAGCAGGCGCAGACCGAGGTGTACCCTCGCCCTGTTCAGCACGTCCTCTCAGCCGCAAAGCTGGGCAGGCTCGACGCGAAGCCTTGCGCGGTCATCGACGCGTTCACGTGTCCGACCGAACTGGCCTCAGCCATGGAGGCCTTCCTGGGGGGCAGACAGTTCTGGATACTGGTCGAGACGATGGACGAGGCGGGACGATGCATAGATCAGCTCAAGAAGAGCCAGGCGGGGAGAGCTACCTTTCTGCCGCTGGAGCGCAGCCGCCCCAGGTCGAGAGACGAATCGTACAGGCTTCCGGGGGACGGGGTTGTCGGGTGGGCGATGAAGCTGATAAAGCCGGCGACCGAATGGCTTCCGGCGCTCGAACACATCATGGGCGATCTTCTGATAGTTGAGGACTACAAGCTCGGCCAGAGGCTTGCGGGGAGCGGGTTCCGGAACCCTGTGACAACGCTGGACGGCGACGTCTTTCAGCCGGCCGGGAGCATATCAGGAGGACGGACGCAGAAGTCCGGCAGAGCCATAGAGATAAAATCCGCCTTATCGAGAATGGAACGGGAGGCCGCGGACGCGAGAAAACAAGTGGACTCGCTCTCCGTGCTCCTCGCTAAGCTCGAGGAGGACGAGGCGGCGGCGGCGGCGAAAAAAGAATCTCTCTCGATCGAGATCCGGGAGCTCGCTTCGGCTCGCAGCGCTCTCGACGCGCGCCGGGAGGAGATAACGAGGGAACGCGCGCGAGCCAGGAGCGAAAAGGAGTCGATGACCGCTTCGCTGAAGGAGGAGGCCGCAAGGTACGCCGAGCTGAGCAGCAGGAAAAAATCCCTCGACGCCGAGCTTCCAGCCGACGCGGCCGAAGCCGACGCGAAGCTGTTCAAGGAGGTCGAACGTCTCAAAAGCAAGACTGCTTTGGCCGAGGAAAAGCAGCGCTCCGCCTTCGTCCTCTCCGAGCGGACCGCCGCTGACTTGAGGTCTGCCGCGCTGTCGCTCTCCGAGCTTGACGAGGAATTCTCCTCCCGAGAGCAGGAGATGATGACGAGCAAAGCCAGTCTCACAAGGCTCGCCAGGAGAGTTTCGGAGGTCGTATCGAGGAAGAGGGCCCTTTTGGCCGGCATGGCCGAGTTCGGCGACAGGTACGAGCGCTTGGCGTCCAAAAGAGACCGCAGGGCGTCCAGGCTCGAGACCGCGAGGTCCGCGCTGGGCGAGACCTCGTCAGCTCTCTCCCTCTGCGAGTCGCGCGTCTCCGGACTGCGGCGGGAGCTTGCGGAGTTGATCCAGACGTGGGAGGAACAGTATCCTTACCCCGGGCCGGACGCGGCAGGAGACGCCGACCCCGACGAGTTGCGGCGAAGCATCCGCGAGCGCGACCGGGAGCTGAAAGCCCTCGGGGAGTACGATATCGGCGCGCTGTCGGAGGACAGGAGCCTTCGCGACCGGCTCGCTTTCCTGGGCGATCAGCTCGACGACGTCAGCAGGAGCATGGCGGAGCTCGAAAGGCTCATTTCAAACGCCGACACGCAGGCCATGACGATTTTCACCGAGGCCATGGAGGAGATCGACAGGAAATTCAACTATCTCTTCCAGAGGCTCTTCGGCGGCGGCGACGCGAAGCTCGACTTTATCGAAGGCGCGTCTCTATGGGAGAGCGGAGTCGACGTGGTCGCCCGTCCGCCGGGCAAACACCCGCAGAGCATCGCGCAGCTCTCCGGCGGCGAGCAGTCTCTCTCCGCGATAGCACTTCTCTTCGCGTCGCTAGAGGTCGCCAAGAGCCCTATAGCGGTCCTCGACGAGGTCGACGCTGCCCTGGACGAGGTGAACCTGCGACGCTTCGCCGACCTCGCGAGAGAGGCCGCCGCGGAGCGTCAGATCTTCGTCATGACCCACAGGCGCGTGACGATGGAGCGCGCCGACGCCCTCTACGGCGTAACCCTGGCCGAACCCGGCCTCTCACAGGTCATAGGCGTCCGCATGGAAGATTGGGCGTAGACTTATAGTGTTTTTTTCCGCAAGGTACTATAATATAAATGTCTTACAACAAAAAAGGCAATGAAGCACCACATGCTTGTTTTTTGTATCGCTTGGCGGAATAACAATGTGATTGGAGTGTCGTTATGTTTAAAAATTTAAGGTTGCAAACAAAAATTTTTTCATTGGTTTCGCTGGCTGTCATTGTGTCTTTTCTTATACTCACGCTGGTCGTTTCCAACAAGACCTTTGAAATGGCCAAGAAGGACGCGTTCAGCCTGGCCCAGGAAACGGCCGACAAATACAAGAACGAAATCAAGGCGGAATTGCAGGGCGCCAGAATAACGGCGGAGACGCTTTCATCGGTGTTTGAATCTTTAAAGGACAATGGCCTCACCGACAGAAATATGATGAATGACATCCTGAGAAACACTCTGTCGAAAAAAGAATACATAACCGCGTTTTGCATCGCGTACGAGCCTGACGCTCTGGACGGGAAGGATAGTCTGTTTGCCGGCATAGAGCCGGCGTATGACGATACGGGGAGATACTCGCCTTATTGGAATAAACTTGGCGGCAATATCGCCGTCGAACCTCTGTACGACATAGATATCGCGGATTGGTATATAGTTCCTAAAAACGAGTTGCACGAATATATTACGGATCCATATCCCTATGAGGTTCAGGGACACCCCGTAATGTTGGCGAGTATTATCTTTCCGATCATTTACAAAGATAATTTTATCGGAATCATCGCCTCTGACTTCGTCCTCGATAAGCTGCAGGAGATGATCTCAAAAGTAAATCCGCACGGACAGGGAGGATATACGGAGATTATTTCGAACGCGGGAGCTATTGTGGCGCATCCCGACACGCCTCATTTGGGAAAAGATTTGATGGAGGCGCTGGCGTATGAAATGCTGACGTCCGACCGTTCCAAGGTCGACGAATCGATAAAGTACGCGAGCGAGTATCTGGCCGAGAATCCCCTCCAAGACCAGGCGGATGAAGATCAGACGGCAAAGTATAATAATATTGAGCGATTTGTGGGCGCGTTGAAAGAATACGCTGAAAATCACGACGAGACTAAACTGGACCTGTCATTGCTGACCCCAGAGCTGGCCCAGGCAATGCTCAAAGCTGATCCGGCCCGGCTGCGGTACGCGACGGAGGCGAAGGACGCGGTCAAAAACGGCGAAATGTACATTGCAAGCAACAGGGATTTTTACACCGTATACATGCCGATTCAATTCAGCAGCGTTACGAACCCCTGGTCGGTCGCTGTAAGCGTCCCCATGACAAAGATTCTGGACAACGCGAGCGGCATACGGAATTACGTTATTATGGTATCGGCGATCGCGATATGCATCATCGCGTTCATTCTTTATATAATCGCGAAAAACGTGACAAGGCCGATACTCCAACTGTCCAACACGGCTAAAATTCTCGGCGAGGGCGCGTTCGACATAGATGTGCCGCTTATTCAAAGCAACGACGAGATCGGCGCGCTGTCAAAAGCGTTCAAGTTTATGGCTGAAAAGATCAATAATCTGATTAAGGAAATGCAGAATTACGCGAAAACTCTCGAAGAAAAGAACGTATATCTGAACAAGTTGAATGAACTGAAAGACGAATTTCTGGCAAACACATCCCACGAGCTGAGAACGCCGATCAATGGAATCATCGGCATCGTCGAGTCCATGATAGACGGGGCGACTGGTTCGCTTACCGACGAACAGAAGTATAATTTGGCGATCGTCTCCAACAGCGGCAAGCGGCTTTCCAATATGATCAACGATATATTGGATTTCACGAAACTGAAGAATAAAGAAATCACGCTGCAAATCAAACCTATCGATCTGAAAACAATCGTTGACACCGTCATTGTCCTGTCAAAACCGCTTATCAAGGGGAAAGAACTGACGCTGATCGATGAGATTGACAGCTCTCTGACGTTAATCAGCGCTGATGAAAACAGAATTCAGCAAATATTGTACAACTTGATCGGGAACGCGATTAAGTTTACCGAAAAAGGAGAGATCCGAATATCCGCCGGAGTTGTGAACGATATGGTCGCGGTTTCGGTTGCGGATACAGGCATCGGCATTCCGGAGGATAAATTTGACCGGATCTTCGAATCTTTCGAGCAGGCCGACGGTTCTACGGAGAGAGAATACGGCGGAACCGGACTGGGCTTGTCGATAACGAAAAAGATTGTCGAATTGCACGGCGGAACGATAAGCGTCGAGTCGCGCCTGGGCGAGGGATCCAAATTTACATTTACGGTTCCGGCATCCAGCGTAAAAAGTAAAGATATTTCCTCGGGCGAAAGCCCTAAAGCGATCGATATGGAGGATTTTGCCGCAATCGATATGATAACGGAACACGAACCGGACGCCGCGGCGGCGGAAGGGGGTTACAGGATCCTTGTCGTTGACGACGAACCCGTCAATATTCAGGTTTTGACAAATCTCCTGTCGATGCAAAATTATTCCGTGTTCAAAGCGTATAACGGGTTGGAGGCTCTCGACATGATTAAGAACGGAGCGGAGTTCGATCTCGTCCTGTTGGACGTAATGATGCCCAAAATGTCCGGATATGAGGTCTGTCAGCATTTAAGAGAAAAATATTCGCTGTTCGATCTGCCGATAGTGATGCTGACCGCGAAAAATCAGATTCAGGATATCGTTTTGGGGTTCCAGTCCGGCGCCAACGATTATATCCAGAAGCCATTCGATAAAGAGGAATTATTGGCTCGCGTGAGAACGCTTCTTGAATTGAAAGGCGCGATGTCCGCCGCTATGGCGGCAAATAAAGCAAAAAGCCTCTTTTTGGCCAATATGAGCCATGAGATCCGCACGCCGCTGAACGCGGTCATAGGGCTGACCAATCTCCTGCGCAACACTCCCATGGACGACAAACAGCGGTTTTATATCGAAAAAATGCGCCGCGCGTCGACGACCCTGCTCGGCATCATCAACGATATACTCGACTTCTCCAAGGCTGACGCCGGAAATATCAAGCTGGAACGTGTTTCTTTCGACATAAGGCGGATGTTTGACGACCTAGCGATGTTTTTCCAGGAACAGAACGCCGGCTCCGACATTGCGCTCAGATTCGAACTGGATCCCTCGCTTCCCACAACGCTTATGGGAGACCCGTTGAGGCTTCAGCAAATTTTTATCAATCTGGTCGATAACGCCTACAAGTTTACCGAAAAGGGCTCCATCACGGTTCGCGCCGCCGTATCCGAGCGCGGTCAAAACGAGGCGACGCTGAACTTTGCAGTGGAGGATACGGGCATTGGCATGAGCCAAGAGCAGATGGACGATATTTTCTCAGCCTTTAACCAGGCCGACAACTCCTCCACCCGCAAATACGGCGGAACCGGCATCGGTCTTACCATCACCCGGCAGATGGTGGAGCTGATGGGCGG
>JAISQP010000085.1 GCA_031274115.1 Synergistaceae bacterium | reverse complement strand
CAAAGTCAATCCGGCGCCAATCCGCCGATGCTGTACGGACAGACTAACAGCGGCCTGTTGTACCTCGTCGAGCCCTCTGGAGGGAAGGCGGAGAAGGTCATCCTTCCGCCGCCCTCGCTCCTGCCCATGCGTCTCGCCTCGCTGAAGACGACTCAGGGCACAGACGGTAACCGCGTCTGGGTCGAAGTAGTCACTGAGGACGGAGATAGCGGAGGGAAGCGCTCGCTCCCGGGGTTTGTCCTTGACGGCTCTCTCCAGGCCCGGAATTTTGACATGGGCTCAGACGCCCTTCACGACTGGCGCCAGTTTTTACTCGGCACTCTCGGGAGGGGAGGAAACGGGCTTTACATGATGGACGTGAGCGACCACAAAAATCCGAAGTTCATGTGGTATCGGGAGAAATATGGGAACCAGATCGTATCCATGGATAAATCCAGTTCGTTCAACGCTCCTGTCTGGCTCGATTCCAGAGGGCTTTCCGGAAACGAAGCCGCCTGGCTGAAATTAGGCTATGCAGGCGCGAGTCCCGCAATGGGAGTGGTGATGAAGGGCGGTGACGCCGACAAACCGCTTACGCGGAACATAATTGTCGTGCCGGGAGGCTTGCAGACAGAAGTCGACATTTCCAGAAACGGCGGCGAAGGAGCTGTGATTCTCATACTTGACCCGAAGGACGGCAGCGTAATAAAGGCCTTCGATGGCGACGCTCTTGCCAATGGCTGGAGAGTTGGGGACAGGACGGTCGGACGGACGCCGTACATGGGAATGATCCTCTCCGCGCCAACGCTTCTATCCTCCGGCAACTCTTCCTCCAAATACGCGCAGTTCATAAGCGGGCACGCATATGCCGCCGATAACAGGGGAAATATTTTCACAATCAGCATGGAGGGCAAAAACGGCTCGCCAATACCGGTACAGAACTGGAGCGTAAGGACCGCGGCGACGCTTCAGATGAGAGACGCGAGAGGCGCCGGTACGGACAGAAATTTCGCGATCCCCCACGGGGTGGCCTTTAAAAAGGAAAAGGACGGTACGGTATGGATGGTCGGCGGAACGGCGAACGTCGAGGTGAAGGAGAGAGGAAAGATAATAAACGGAGATGGCAGGACAGCTCAGATGCTCTTTTCCATAAATACCCCGCTGCACCCCGCTACTGGAGATGGGACGATTTACAGGGACGATCTCCATCCGCTGCAAACACGCTCGAACGATGTCATGCCGCCAGGCCGGAAGGGATGGTATATGGCTCTCGATACCGCGGTGAGCGCCCAGCATAAAATCGCCGGAAACGAGTATGTTGCGGCCAGGCCGATTGTGCGCGGCAAAAAAATGTACGCAGCCACTTTCACCGTATCCAACATAGATTTATCCGGCGTCGAAGACGTTTGCAACGCGTCGAAGAGCGGAGTCGACGGATACTCCCGCCTTTACGCGATGGACGTCAGCAATGGATCGAACATCTGGACCGCGAAGGATGATTCAAAGATGCGCTTCATCCAGATCGAGGGGGTGAAGATCACCGGAACGACTCCTCTGCGAAACGCGGACGGAAGCTCGACTTTGGTCTTTACGTACGAACTCCTCTCGAAAGACCCCTTCGCGAACTCCGACTTCAAGGAACTCGCTGGGAAGAACGGCATTACGAGACTCAGCGACAACAGCTTAGCGCTTTATGTCCAGAAAGGCAGGGATTCGCAGGCCATTCCGCCGGAAAAAACGATCATCTATTACTGGATAACGAATTAGCGCAATATACAGAACCCGAAGGGAAGCCGCCGGGCGACATGCCGGCGGCTTCCCTTTTCGGCGGCTTTACAGGGGATATTCACGGAGAGGGGTGTAAACCGCCCCCTCCGGTGTCAAGTCGCTTTTCATCAGCACGAAGGAGCTGCATTCCCAGGAAGGGGACGGGGCCCTTTGCAATTCGCGGGCGAGATCGTCCGACATAGCGTCATCCCGGCGAGCGCGCGCTATCGTGAGGTGCGCCTTGAACTTCCTACGTTCCGGCGCGAAGTCGGCTAGTCTCGCGGCGCGCTCGACCTTGGCGGCGAGCTTCGCCAGTTCCGCCCCTCCCTCGCTGACGCCCAGCCAGAGTGCTTTTGGACATGATATGTTCGGAAATCCTCCAGTCTCTCCAAGAGCTATTTTAAAACTTCGCATTCCGCCGATACCAGACAGAGCCGTGTCCATCTTCTGCACCAAGGATGGCTCAGCTTCCCCGAGAAAACGCAGGGTAATGTGAATCTGCTCCGGAGTGGCCCACCTGAAGCCGTCAAAACGCCTAAGCGAGACCACAAAATTCGAGATTTCGAGAGATGACTCGGGAGTCGGACACACGCAGACAAAAGTCCTTATATATTCTTCGTTTTTTATGTGCATAATTGAGCCCTCCATGTGGTATATTTCAATATTATAATCCACCGTGCGAGGTTTAGAAGGAGAGCAATGTGAAAAACATTTCAAAACTGAACGCAGTTAAAGTTATTTCGGTCGCACTTCTTTTCTCCGCAACGTTGGCGACATGCTCATGGGCGGACTTATCGGCGGCGGGGGCTTTCACGTTGCTGAGAAAAATACCGCCCGGGGAGAATCTCGCGGCGGTCTCGAAGTTTCTCGGTCAGCACGCTTCGGAAAAAACAGTCGACGCAAAGGAAGGGATCAAGCTGCGAAAATGGGGGGCATTGGACGATAACTGGACGTTCGAGACGCTGCACGATGGCAGTCTCGTGCGGGCGGCCAGAATAACCTGGATCACCGGCTCGCGTGGCGAACAACAAAAGATTTTCGGGCAGCTTACCGGCGAGGGGAGAAGGTTTTTCGGCAAGGCCGCGACCTATAGGGGAAGGACTGTAGCGGAGTGGACGGACTTCGGGGAAAAGTGGCTCGTCCGCGCGCGACAGGGCGAAGGGGCGACCGATGGCGTCACTCTTCTGTCAGGAATAAGGGACGCCCTTATGGACAGCGGGAAATACGGTTTTTAAGAAAGAGGTGTATAAAGTGTCAGCAGTGTATAAAAAAAGGGAATATCTGACTCGGGCATTTTTTGTCCGCTTCGCTTGTCTCTCGTTCGCGATATTCTGTCTTGCCGCGTTGCCTAGCGTCTCAGGCGCCGAGACGCAGCATGAAAAACACATCAGGCTGTCCGTCGACCTGCTTCGACAGATGCAAAAGCAGGACGACGCCGAACCCATGGCACACGCTGTGAAATCGGCCAGAGGCGTCGCGATATTCCCGCGCGTCGTGCAGGCAGGGCTCGGCATTGGCGGCATGAGCGGCGAAGGCGTCGTTCTCGTCAGGCAGGGCAAGGGATGGGCCGGCCCATCATTCGCATCGATCGTCGGCGGTTCGTTCGGTCTCCAGATCGGAGTCAAGGAGGTCGGGCTCGTCCTCGTAATAACCAACAGGGACGGTCTGCAGGCCTTCACGGGAGGAAACAGCTTCAAGCTGGGAGGGGACGTCAGCATCGCAGCCGGACCCGTCGGGCGCGACGCGCAGGCCGCGACGGATTCGCGCGCCGCCGCTTCCATATACAGCTACTCGATGTCGAAAGGGCTATTCGCGGGTATCGCTCTGGGCGGGGCGACGATCAACAGGAACGCCGACGCTAACAAGGCGTACTGGGGCCGCGCGTTAGACGCCAAGACAGCCCTCTCGCGCAGGGCGGACAGCGCCAAGATAAAGCCGCTCGCAATCGAGCTGGACAAAATCTCAAAGATCTCAAAGTAAAACGCGGGACGATATGTTTTTCGACGAAAAAAAACGCGAAAAACTGATAGAAGAGTATTACGCGCTTCCCTCCTTCGAACGGCAGGCATTTCGCGCGCTTACGGCGTTTTACGCTCCGATAGCTGTCACGAACTTTACGTTCCTCCTCAACGCCTTAAAGCCGAAGGACGACGACGCGAGACCGGTCAAGTGGGACGCCAAAAAAAATCTGATTCCCGCGCTGCTCAGGTGGCATCGCGCGGGTCTTGTGAGGAAGGTAAACATCGCTTCCTACGACCATTGGGTATGCAGCCGGCTGGTCTCGGAACCTGTTACCCGGGAGGCAATCGATCTAGGCGAGTTCGACCGACTCTTTCAGGTTGTCTCCTCGGCGGGTGGCAAGCTCTCGGGGACAGTCGACACGTGGCATGGAAAGACATACAGCAATTACGCTCACTTCATCAAGGATTTTCGCAGGGCGATTTACCTCGGGGACGATGAGACTTTCACGGATCTGTGGAAGGGCGGCGTCAATATCACCCGGAATCCCAATCTGGAAAAGAACATGCGCTTGGATATCCCGGAATGTCATCCATTTATCGAAATACTTTTCAACCCAGCGGACGAAAAGATCATGGGCGGTCTCCCTCAGGGAATACTGTCACAGGTACTCGAATGGGCTATCCCATTCTGCCATAAGGAGATGCCGGAGGAAATAGAGCACCTGAGGAGGATTTTAACGGAGCGCGCGGCGAGCCGACCGGATGACGCCCCGCTCACGCGCCTGCTGGCGCTCGAATTCATCGGCGCGGGCATGATAAAGGACGCGGAAGACCTGATAGTCTCCTTAAAATCGGACGACAGCCAGCGAAAGGCCTTTGAGGGAACAATTGCCCTTATGCGCGGTAATTACGACGAGGCGCTCTTGTCGTTCGAGGACGGTCTAAAACATCTGCGGAAGGAAACGCACAGGCGAAAGGTTGCGTTCGGTGTCTGGTGCGGCGCCTTCTGCCCGATACTCATGCTGCGGGCGGGAGTTCCGAAGAAGAAAATACTCGACTATCTGGACGCCGCGCGAGAGCAGAGCATCTCCGCCGGTATCTCGCACATGACGATGAGGTATCTTCTCGATGAAGGAGATGACCGGCTTCGAATATTCGAGCCCAGTGTCGCCGAAAAAATAAAGCGCGCAGGGTCGCTTTACGACGCCTTTTTTCTGGTACTTTTCGCGAACTGGATCGACCCGCACAGGACGCTCGACCTGCTCGAATCAGCCGTCGATACCTGCCGGAAGATGACAGCGGCCGGTATGACGTACTTTGCCTCGGAACTCGCGGACATCGTGAGGGAACTGTCTCCTGCAAGAGCGAACGAACTGGGCTCTCTGCCTGCGCCGGCGTTCCCTCTGAAAAACCTGATCAGACACAAATCGGACTGGGAACTGTCGCTGGAAGCGCTGTCCGGTATCGTCGAGAAGGACGCGCAGGCTAAAAACAGGGACAAGGACGGCGCGAAACGCCTGATATGGCGTATCGACTGGCATGCCGACAAGGACAAGAAAGTGCGCGGCATTTCGATAAGGGCATTCGAACAGGTGATGAGGACCAGGGGCTGGAGCGTTGGGAAAGAGGTGCCCATGAGGAGGCTTTACGAGCACCCTGAAACGGTGGAATGCCTGACCGAACAGGACAGAACCGCTATTTCTGCGATATATGAGGACAGGGGCTGGCGAGGCGTTCACGTCTATATAGACCCGACCAAGATGCTGAGCGGCCTATCCGGACACCCCTTTCTCTTCAAGGGTGACAGCGACAAAAAAGTCGAGATAACCTCTGACGAGCCGAAGTTTTCAGCGCTGGCGTCCGGAAACGGCTGCGTTCTCAAGATGGAGCCTTATCCGAACGAATATGAGCTGCTGCACGGTTTTATAGCGCTGGAGGAATCGCAGGACCGAATCAAAGTCGTGGCCTTCGGGGAAAAACACCTCAATATCGCGCGCATACTCGGTCCAAGCGGGCTCAAAACCCCCAACGCGGCCAGGGAATCCGTGCTGAAGCTGCTCGGAGGTCTGGCGTCGGTCGTCACTGTTCAATCCGACATAGCCGGAGAGGAGACTGGAGCGGAGTCCGTGCCCCCGGACACCAGGCTCTCCGTTCTGCTCCAGCCGAGCGGCGACGGACTTGACATTGAGATTGTCGTTCGTCCGCTCGGTGAAGGGAGCGCTCCCTGCCGTCCGGGCGTGGGCGGGCAAAACATTTTTGGGCTGCTGGACGGGAACAAGGTGCAGACGAGACGCGACATGAAGGGTGAGACGGCGGCTTTGAAATCCTTCACCGGATCGTGCAGGGCTCTGTCGGACGCCGAACAGGTGTCCCTGAACCGATGGAGGATGGATGACGCGGAGCTGTCGCTCGAGTTTCTGCTCCAGCTCGGGGACGTGGCTGACAGGGTCGTAATAGAGTGGCCTAAGGGCGGCGGCAGGAGCGTCACTCGCGTTCACCCCTCGTCGATGAGTCTCTCCGTCCGCTCCTCGCGCGACTGGTTTGCCGTCTCCGGGGAAATAAAGGTCGACAGCGATCTCGTGTGGGGAATGAAGGAAATAGTGAAGCTGGTCGGCGCGTCCGGCGACAGGTTCATAAATATAGGAAAGGATCGCTTCATCGCCATAACGGAGGAGTTCAGGCGGAGGGTGGAGGATCTGTCATCCCTCGGCGATTTGAAGGGAGACGAGCTGATTGTGGCGCCCATTTCGACCGCGCTTTTGTCACAGTTGGCTGGTGACGTGGGAAAATTCGAGGGCGACGGCAAGTGGAAGGCGGGTATCGACCTCATCGATGAGGCATCGTCGCTCGCTCCGGCAATGCCGGCGACCTTCCGGGGAGAGCTGCGCGTCTATCAGTTCGACGGCTATTGCTGGCTCCGCCGCCTGGCTCACTGGGGCGCCGGCGCTTGTCTCGCCGACGATATGGGGCTTGGCAAGACGATACAGGCCCTTGCCCTGCTTCTCTCCCGTGCTCCGGACGGCCCGTCCCTCGTCGTCGCGCCGACCTCGGTCTGCTCGAACTGGATCGAAGAGGGCTCGCGCTTCACACCGTCGCTCAGGTTCAAAGAGCTTCGAGCCGGAGAAAACGGCGACAGGGCGTCTCTAGTGAACTCGCTCGACTCAATGGACGTTCTGGTCGCCTCCTACGGTCTTCTGGAGCGCGAGACGCAGCTCTTGTGCGGCCTCCAGTGGAGGACGATAATCCTCGACGAGGCCCAGGCGATAAAGAACATGGACACCAAGCGCAGCGCGGCGGCGATGAAGCTGGGCGGCGACTTCCGGGTGGTTACTACCGGAACGCCGATAGAGAACAACCTGAGCGAGCTGTGGAATCTCTTCCGCTTCATAAACCCGCACTACCTCGGCTCGCTGGAAAGCTTCAACTCCAGGTTCGCGATACCGATCGAGCGGGAGGGAAACAAGAACGCCCGCAAGCGCTTGAAAAGGATAATCTCCCCATTCGTCCTCCGCCGCACGAAGGAGCAGGTCCTGACCGAGCTTCCCCCAAAGACCGAGATTACGCTGAGGGTCGACATGAAGGAGGAGGAGCGCGCGGTCTACGAGGCCGTCCGCAGGAACGCGATAGAGGCGATGGAATCAACCGACCAGCAGGCGCAGCGATTCGTTATATTCGCCCAGCTCATCAAGCTGCGCCGTGCCTGCTGTAACTCCTCGCTCGTCCTGAAGGACGCGGATTACCCCCGGCCCTCAGCGAAGCTCGACGCGTTCTCGGAGATCATGGAGGATCTTCTGGCCGGTTCTCATAAAGCCCTCGTCTTCAGCCAGTTCGTCGACCACCTCTCGATCATACGGGGACGCCTGGACGAGATGGGCGT
>JAISQP010000063.1 GCA_031274115.1 Synergistaceae bacterium | reverse complement strand
GGGAGGGGAATATCCTCTCCCAGCCTTCCAAACGCGTCGGCGCGGCAATGCCGGCAGTGGCGCATCTGCTTCACGTCCTTTTCGCATCTCGCGCGCAGAGCCTCCAGCTCGCCGTCCTCCAGGGCGCCAAGCTCCCCGAATTCGGCGCCCTTTACGGCGATATGAGGCATTATGTTGATGATATCGACGCCCAGCTCCTTCATTCTCTCAGCTATGGCCGGGATATGGCCGTCGTTCACTCCCGGTATCGCGACGCAGTTCACTTTGACGGCGCACCCCAGCTTCCGTATCGCCATAACGCCCGCGATCTGGCTGGCCAGGAGCGCCGCGGCGCCGGAGACGCCGGCAAGACGCATCCCCATATAGTCGACATGTTTATATATTCTCGCGCCGATCTCGGGGTCGACGGCGTTTACCGTAACCGTCACGTGCGTGACGCCAACGTCGGTCAGTTCGTTCGCGTACTTCGGGAGCAGGAGTCCGTTTGTCGAGATACAGAAGGTCGTGTCTTTATCCCGGCCGCGAATCATCGCGAGCGTCTTTTTCGTGTTCTGAAAGTCGGCCAGGGAGTCTCCGGGACCGGCTATCCCGACAACGGCAAGACGCGGCGACCGGGATTTCGCGAGCAGGTACAGTTCGAACGCCTCCTCGGGGCTCAGAATCGCGCTCGATACTCCGGGGCGGCTCTCGTTTGGACAGTCGTACTTTCGGACGCAGTAGTTGCACTGGATATTGCACTCCCTCGCGACAGGCAGATGCAGCCTCGCGTTGGCGCAAGCGCCTTCGCTGAAACATGGGTGCGAGGCTGTTCTTCCGGCGAGGTCCGCCGATTTTTTCACGCTCTCCGGGAAGAACTTCCCGAAGATCCCGCTCCTGAAACCCTCCTGTCTGCGCAGAAGGCAGTTCGCGACGGCGTCGAGCATGTCGAGGGACCCGTCGAAACCCAGGGACCTCGCGCGCTGGCCGCCCACCCTGTCATGTATGGGAAAGGCGCGGCGAACGAGATCTATGCCGAGCGCATGAGAAATCCGCCGCCCGTCCGAGTTGCCGATCATGATGTTCACGTCCCGCTTCCCGCACAGATCCTCTATCTCGCTGAAGTCGCAATCGTCCAGTATCTCAGCGGGCGACTCGAAAGCGCGCTCTGAGGCCTCCGCGAGATCGGGGGCAAGCTTTTCCCTAAACGCGGGGCATACGGAACCTGTGGCGGCAAGCACGGGGACGACGCCGTTCTCGCAGCAGAGCCTCGCCGCCGCGGACACGAAATCAGGCTCTCCGAATATCGCCGCCCGACCCATCGCGCAATACTTATGAGAGTCGACCATGGCGTCCAGGTAGCGCCCGCGCTCAGCGCGCAGACGATTCGTCATCAGACCCCCGTTTTTACAGAGCAGGTCTATGAGGCTATCCATCGCCCTTATCCCCATGGGAAGCGGCAGACGGACAAACGGAACGCCGTAGTTGTCCGCGAGATACCTGGCCGGCGAGTCGCTCTCCGATATAAATTCGCTGAATTCAACGGTCAGTTTGGCTCCGGCCATCTTTCCAACGTCCGCGATCGGGGTTCCGCCGCTTTTCAGGCGAACGTACCTCTCCTCGGACGCGCCGTCCAGGTTTTCGGAAAGATCCGGAAGCAGGAAGTACGGGATTCCCATTTCTTCGAGAAAACCCTTGAGCCAGCGGGAGTCCGCCGGTGAGATCATGGGGGTCGTGATATTGATCCTTCCGTTGGGGGACGGATCACAGTCGGCCTGCTCGACAAGCGCGCGCAGCGTCTTGAAGAAGCCCTCGCACTGAGTGCCTCCGTAGCCAGACGACGCGACCGTCACAATTTTTATATCCTCGTATTCGGGGTGCAGAGCGTAAAATTTTCTCACGAACGCAAGGACGTCCTCGCCTATCGTCTCCGCCAGACAGGTCGTAGCGATTCCGATTACCTCGGGGTTATAGAGCTTTATCAGGTTTTCGAGACCCTTCAGCAGATTTTTCTCTCCCCCGAACACCGTCCCCTCCTCGGTCAGCGACGAGGAGGCTATGTCCACCGGTTCGTTGTAATGAGTGGCCATGTGGCGGCGGATATAAGTCGCGCAGCCCTGCGAACCGTGCAGGATGGACATGCAGCCTCTTATCCCGTAGAAAGCCGAAGCCGCGCCCATGGGCATGCACATCTTGCAGGGGTTTACATTCATGTTCACCAGGCTCGGCGTCTCTCGCTTCATCCTCAGACCGCCCCCTTTCCGGCATTTTTGTCCAGATACCGCCAGACTGGGCTGTTTATGGAGCTGTTTATCTCCTCCGTAAAATTTCGAACCCCTTCGAAGCCGGCGAGCGAATGTTTGCGCTCGTGATTGTGATCGCAGAAGGCAATCCCCAGCTTGTACGCCAGAGGCCTTTCCTTCACGCCGCCGACCAATATGTCCGCCTCTTTCTCCAGCATGAAATTCTCCAGTTCGGCGGGATTCGCGTCGTCCAGGACGACCGCGTCCCTGTCCACCAGAGCGCGGATAATCTCGTAATCCTCAGGCTTGCCGGTCTGGGTGCC
>JAISQP010000152.1 GCA_031274115.1 Synergistaceae bacterium | reverse complement strand
CAGCTTCGACAAAGCGGATTTTATATAGCTATATTTTTATATCGCTTATAATGCAGTTAATTATCGGTGTTACCAATGATTTACAACTTTATTTATTGCTATTTCCTGTTAAACTCGGGTTCTATCACGCGCCGCGAGCTTGTCAAGTTGAAGTTCCTCCCCTCTGTCACTCGTCTGTGATAATCCGTCTGTGATAATGTCCTCCCCTAAGTCGTCTGAGAAAATGTCCGCATGAGACAGGAGCGAGTGACATTGACTCGGAATGAATTGAAGCGTGTAAAGGTATTGGAGCGAGTGGTCGGCGGCAGTCTGGCGGGATTCTTGCAGTCAGCGGCCACAGAATAACGATCATCTTGATGTCTCAGGTTCGGGGCGCCTGGTTCGTGTTTACTCGGGCCTATTTTATCTCCGGCATGAAGCATACTGGCTGTGTGCGGCGGGGCGTTTGCGGTATAATAAACGCCATGATTGGAGGGTTCTTTCAGCATGTCTACCTGGTTATCTCCTGCAAAACTCGGTCCTGTGGCGTTCCGCGCCAATACGGCCGGGCGAATTTTTACGTTTTCGCGTTTCTCCGGCGTTTTCGCGCGATTTATCCTGGGTGTTTTCCTGCTGTTTGGTCTTCTGGCGCGGATGGCTCCGTCTCAGGAGCGGGAGGGCGTTCCGCGGCGAATATTGTCTGTGGCGCCGGCGGGGACGGAGATTCTGTACGATCTTGGGCTCGGAGACAGTGTCGTAGGAGTCACAATGTATTGCAGCTGGCCTCCTGAGGCTAAGTTGAAAAAAAATGTAGGAGACATGATGCATCTCAACATGGAAGTGGTCGTCTCCCTGAACCCCGACCTGGTGGTGATATCCAATATGAACGAGCATTTAAAGGGGTCGCTCGAAATGATGGGATACCCTGTGGCGGTTGTCTACCAAGACAACTTCGTGCAAATTTGCGATTCTATGATACGGGTAGGAGAGGCGTGCGGCGTGGCCGCGTCTGCGAGGAAGCGCGTGGACGAGCTTCGCGCGGCGGTAAGGGATATTTCGGCCCGCAGCAGCGGTCCTCCGCTGCGCGTGTTGATAGTGGTGGGCCGAGATGTGGACGACACGTCGTTCAAAAAAATTTACGTAGCCGGTGTTCGCTCGTTTTACAACGATCTTCTGAAGGAATCCGGGGTGATAAACGCGTTCCAACAGGATGCGCCGTACTCTCAGATATCGCTTGAAGGACTGCTGAGGCTCGATCCGGATATAGTGATAGAGCTTGTCGGCGAGAGCGGCATGACAAACCTGGAGTCGTCCGCGATCATGAAACAGTGGAAATCGCTTAAAGATCTCAGAGCGTCGCGGGATGACCGCATCGCGCTTATACGCGGAGACTTCACTCTGAGAGCCGGGCCCAGATACCCGCTTATCCTGGACTCTTTTTCGAAGGTAATCCGCGACGGCGTGAGGGAAATATACGAATGAAGGCCGCAACGGACTCTGTTCGTCTTTCCCTTATTTACAAAGCAACTTTCTCAAAGTTGTCCGGGCATTTGCGGAGCGAACAGAGCGCCGCGCTGTAACCCTCGACGTCGTAGAGGCGGAGGCGGGATCGCGGGTCGGACGCCACTCGGGCGTCCGCCTTGCGAGTATCCGCCTCGATTTTTACGGCGAAGTTCGTGGGGTCCCTTGAAAGCCCGGAACCCAACATCTTGAGGTAGCTTTCCTTGAGCGTCCATATATCAAAGAATATTTTGCCCTGGCAAAAGCCGCCTTCGATCGCAGCGCGTTCCAAAAGGATGCGCTCGTCTTTGTGAAAAGCGACTTGTGCCAGGGCTGTATAGTCGTCCTCGACCCATTTCTCGATATCGACGCCAACCGGTTCGTCGTCCACGGCCAGCATCGCGCGGTTGCCGGAATGCGAGACGCTGAAGTGCGGTCCGCCGGCAATGTAAGGCTTACCGCCCGATTTTTCACGCACGATCTCGCGCGGCCCCAGCGTCGCGTAAAGCAGAAGTTCAGCCACGAGCGAGCGCAGACGATCCGCCTCCCGCAAAAGGCAAGTGTGTCTCGGCGTCCATTCGGGATATATCGCCGAAATTTTCTTTTCCGCCTCTTTGGAGTCGCGCGCCGTCTCGCAAACGTCCGTCAGGTAAAGCGCCGCTGTCTTCACACGCTTGGTCGCCCCGGCGTTGCGCCGAAATAGCCCAAACTTATCATGCCTTTTAGCAGTTTTCTGAGGTAGCCGCTTGAGGCCTCGGGCCACCGCCATCCCATCCGGTAGAGGGCTTGGGACGTGTACTCGTTCGCCGCCCCGAGCGTTGAGGCCGCCCGGCCCTGAGCCACGTTCTGGTACGCTATCAGGCTCGTCAGTTTCTCGGCCCGCGCTTTGTCCCTCATGGCGTCCGAAAGCGCCCGCTCGAAAACGTCGTCCTCCACCAGATCAATCTTCAGCCCTTCTTCGTTCATCGCGGCCATGATGTCGTCCATGCGGAACAAGTTGGCGCTGAACGGGTGGAAGACGACACACTCCACCGGGGCCTTTGACAGCAGCAGAACTGCCTTTGCCGTACTGTCGATCGGGGAAAGATCCGTCCTTTCCAGACACCCTGAATACGGGAAGCAGCCGATTGAGAGATAGGCGCGCAGACTGCCGAGGAACGTGTTGGCGTTCGCGTTGACCTGGAACTCGCCGTCGCGGTTGCGGCCCATGAGGTTACCGAGCCTCATGATTTTGGCGTCCAGTCCCTTTGGTATCGCCTCCAGAATGGCCCGTTCCGCCATGAACTTGCTGTGTACGTACTGATTTTCGAGGTTCTGCCCGAAGTAGAGCATGGTCTCGTCCATAAGAGTCCCCTTTGGGGGAACGCCCTCCACGGAGAACCCGGCCACGCTCGCTGTCGATACCTGCACCAGCCGCGCCTTTTTCTTAATGGCGAATTCGATGAGGTTAAGAACGCCGCCAAGATTGACGTCCGAGATGCTAGTGTCTTTCGCGAAGTGCGTCACGTTCGCGGCGCAGTTGATTATTGTGTCGATGGGCTGGCCTGCCAGCTTCGCCAGGGAGTCTGATCGCGTGATGTCGCCTTCAAACGTGTACACCCTGCCCCCGAACTCGGAGAAGCTGTCGTCCTCGAAGTAGTAGAAGAACATGTTTCTGAGGCGCGCCTCGACGGCCTCATGTCCAGGGCGTAAGAGGCAGAAGACGGCGCCGTCCTCGCCGCTCAGCGCGCGAAGCAGGTGTGCTCCCAAAAATCCCGTTGCCCCTGTCAGCAGCACATTGCCGAGCGGTCTGCGTCCACCGTCCCGGAATGCGGAAAGGGTCCCCCTCGATAGCAGTGAGTCGATTGGGCTATAGTCGTAATCAGGTTCCGCATGAACCTGTTCTGGGGGAGTCGCGCTTCCGCCTCCTGATATCAGGGCGGAGAGTTCCCTTGGAGTCGGGTGCGCGAATACGTCGGAGTATGAGATAGCCGGTTTTCCAGTTCCGTTTCCAAGACCCTTTTCCCTTGCCTCGATGATGACGCGGGTGACCGCGAGGGACGAACCGCCGATGTCGAAAAAACTGTCCGTCGCCCCGACTTTTTCCAAGCCTAGCACGCTGGCGAAAACCGAGCAGATCGCCTCTTCCAGGGGTGTCTTAGGCGCCTCGTAACCCGTCGCCTTCAACAACTCCGGCTCCGGTTTTTTTTCGAGAGCCCGAAGATCATTCTTGCCGTTAGGCGTTTGGGGCATAGAGTCCAGGCGCAGGTACGCCGTGGGGACCATGTAGGGCGGCAGACTCCTGGCGAGCCGCTCTCTCACTGCCGCTGGCTCGGTCGTTTCGGCGGCGTCCGCCGCGTAGTACGCGCAGAGGTGGTCGGAATTGCGAATGTTCCGTATCACTACCGCGCAAGAGCGTACTCCTTCGATGGACGACAGGGCGCTCTCGATCTCGCCGAGTTCTATCCGCAGACCGCGCAGTTTTATTTGGTTGTCGTTGCGTCCGAGGATTTCGACTTCTCCGTCCTCTGTCCAGCGCGCCAAATCCCCGCACCGGTAAAAACGTTCTCCTTCGTACAGGACGAACCTCTCCGCGGTCTGCTCCGGTCTGTTGACATACCCGCGTCCAACGCCGCGTCCTCCAACCCAAAGTTCGCCGACTACGCCAGGCGGAAGGGCGTTGCCGTCCGAATCCGCGACCACTTCGAGCACGTTGAGCAAAGGGGGTCCCACTGTAATCCGGTTCGTGTACGAGAGGTCCTTGCCGTTGCATGCGACGGATATTTCCGTTGGACCGTAGATATTGAAGAGCCCGGAGTCGTGTTTTCTGTCTTTTTTAAGACGGGCGAGAAGCGCGGACGGGTATTTTTCACCGCCGAGCACGATCACCTTGCACCGCCGGAGCGCGTCGAGCAGCGGGCTGTACTCGGAATACTCCAGAAGCCTCGTCGGTGTCGAGTCAATCGCGTCCGCGCCGGCGCGTTCGAAAAGTTCCGCTATCCGCACCGGATCTTTTGCCGTCTCGTCGTCGGCCAGCACTGTTGTCAGGCCGTTGCAGAGCGGGAGCAGCGTCTCGATGCCGAACATATCGAAAGCGACGGTGGTGATCGACAGCATGGTGCAGTCGCCGAGCGTCAGAGCGCGGACGTAGCCGTTGCGCGGATCGTCCGTTATGAAGTTCGCTATTCCGCGATGTTCGATCATCACTCCCTTAGGTTTTCCGGTCGATCCGGAAGTAAACAAAATGTAAGCCAGCATGTCCGGCGTCACGGACGCCGCCGGCTCCTCCTGGCTTGCGTTTTCCACGAGCGAGTCGAAGTCCAGCGCGCGCGTCTCTGTTATTTCGGAAAGGGCCGCTTCGACGGCGGCGCGAAGGTCGGGAGTCGTCAGGAGGAATTTCACGCCGCCGTCGCTCAAGACGTGGCGGACGCGCTCCTCCGGGTAATCCGGGTCGATCGGCACGTAGGCGCAGCCGGCTTTCATAATGCCGAACATAGATACTATGACTCGGCTCGTGCGGCGTAAAACAAAGGCGATTCTGTCCTCTTTTTTCACGCCCAGCATCAACAGCGCGTTTGCCAGTCGGTTGGCGCGTTCATTCAGGTCCGAATACGCGTATTCTCCGTCGTCGGCGATAAGAGCCGTTTTATCGGGGTTTGCGCGGACCGCCGCGCCGAACATCTCCACCAACGTTTTTCCGGTATCGGGACTTCCGTCCCCGGTGTCGTTGAATTTTTCCATAAGTTTCCGGGCGGCGTCCGACATCAGTGATACCTCGGAAAGCGGCGCGTGAGGCCGCGCAGCGATGTTTTCAAACGCCGTGGCGAGAGTTTCGGCAAATCGCTCCATGAGGGAAGCGGAGTAGAGCGACGAGTCATACTGCACAACATAGGCTGGCGTTCCGTCGCGTTCCTCTGCGAAGACCGCTATCTTGAACTTCGGGTTTTCCGGTATCAAAAACTCCACCCGCGCGGACTCGCCGCCGACTTTGCGGTCTTCAACGAGTCCAATCTGGCACGCGTACAGGATCGAGGGCTCGAATCCCCATTCCTGCGCGACTCGGGTGAAGGGATACCGCTCATGAAGCGTCGCGTCTGTCAGTCTTTGCTGACACGCGCGCACGAAGTCGAGCGACGAGACAATTCCCTTTTCTTTTACTCGCAATCTCAGGGGCAGTGTCCGCACGAACATCCCGAAGCTGTTCCTCAGCCCGGGATCGCCTCGTCCGCTGCTGACCGTCGCGAGACAGACATCCTCGCTCTGTATCCAGCGCCCGACGGCATACGCGAGGGCGGCGAGGAAAAGGCCCGCCGGGGTCGCGCCGTTGGCGCGCGAAAAGTTATCTGCCAACGCCCCGTCCACTGGTCTTACGACCTCAGCGAAGACGCTTTCCTGTGTGTTTATGTCAGGGCTGGCTTCACTCTCCTGGTTTTGAATATTCATATCGGATGAAAGTTCACTCGCTCCCTCGAAGCCAGTCAGCTGTTCGTCGAAGTATGCCTTGTCGGCGAGCCAGTCCGATCCCCCTTCGTCGCTTTTTTCCCTCGCTGCCCAGTCGAAGCAGGAGATTTTTTCCCTCGCGGAGCGATTTTTTTTCAAAAAATCACCGTCTTCAAAGACCGCGCCCAGATCGCGAAGGAAGATGTCGAGCGAGGTCCCGTCGAACACGATGTGGTGAAAATCCGCTAGCAGCGTCGTCCCGGACGGAGTTCTGACGACGCGCGCGCGGTAGAGCGGCCCTTCGAAAAGATTGAACGGCCTTACAAAACCCCGGACAATATCCTCCAACTCCGCGTCGCTCGCGTCGTCGCAGTGTACCTCCGCCGGGTTGTCGCGCAAAACCTGGCGTATTTCGTCGCCGACGGTCACAAGGTGCGACTTGACCACAGGGTGAGCGTCGATGACAGCGGCCGCGGCTTCCGTCAGGCGGCGCGCGTCGACGGCGGGGGAGAACCGGATGCGGAACGGGATGTTGTAGCCGGTAGAGCCGGGTCGTTTCATACAGTCGAAACATACGCCCGCCTGGCTCTGGGAAATAGGATAGCCCGTATCGTCGTCGTACGTCGCGCCGGGCGTCAGCGCGGCGTCCGCAAGCCGCTCGTTCAGCAGCTTGCGCAGGATTGCGTTTTCTACGTCCAGCAGGGTCGGCGACTTCATTATATCCGGAACCGAGGGCGCCGCGCCGAGACGCTCGTCGAGCCGGGAACAGAATCGGATGGCCGCCAGGGACGTGAGCCCGGCGCGGAGAAGGTTGGTGTAAAGGTTGAACTGGTCGTGGCCGAGAATGTCCGTCAAGACCTCGGAAATAACCGCTTCGAGGTCGTTGCCGGGGTGCGCCGCGTCGCTGAGCGCGGCGGTTTTCTCCGAAGCCCCGAACACCGGCGGCGGGAGTTTCTTCCGGTCCACTTTTCCGTTAGGGTTGAGGGGAATGGCTTCTATCTGTCTGATGGCGGCCGGGATCATGTAAGGCGGCAACTTCGTCTCGATGAAACGGTTCAGTTCCTCGGCGTCGATATTGGAATCCGAGACGATGTAGGCCACCGCGCATTTGCCTCCTCCTCCCGGCGCGTCGAAGGGTACTACGGCGGCGTCTTTAACGCCGGGATATTCCCGAATCCTCAGTTCGATTTCCGACAGTTCGACGCGGAAACCGCGAATCTTCACCTGAAAGTCCCTGCGCCCGATAAAGTCCACGTCGCCGCTGGGCAAAAATCTGGCGACGTCGCCGGTTTTGTACATGCGGGCAAAGTCTGGGCTATCGCTGAACGGATTTTTGACGAATTTCTCCGAGGTCAGTTCCGGGCGGTTCAGATAACCGATCCCAACCTGACGCCCGGCAATACAGAGTTCGCCCATCGCGCCTATCGGCGCCAGTCCGCCAGATTTATCCACGATATAAATAGCTGTGTTAGACGGCGGTTTGCCCAGGGGTACCCGGTCATAAAGCCGATCCACCCTGAAAAATGCGGAAAGTATCGTGCATTCCGTGGGGCCATAGGCGTTGTACATAACGAAAGACCCTGGCGGCTCTATCGGAACGAGCGTTTCCCCGCCGACAGAAAGCGCGCGCAGGGACGTGTTGCGCATGTCCGCGGCAAACTGGCGTCCGAGTTGCGTCGTCATGAAGGCGATGGTCACGCCCTTTTCGTTGAAGCGGTCGTTGAGCCGGGGCAGGTCGAGCCGCATTTCGTCAGGGACAATATCGATGGCTGCGCCGGCCGTCAGCGTCGGGAACATGTCCATCAGGCACGCGTCGAAGCCGAAGCTGGCATAGGCCGCTACAACGTCCTCGCGGGTCATTTCGTACGTTCGTGAAAGCCAGTCGCAGAAGTTCGCGAGGTTGGCGTGGGACAGGACAACTCCTTTGGGCTGTCCCGTCGTGCCCGACGTGTAGAGCAGTACGAGGGGGTCGTCGGGGCGCGGTGAAGCGGCGAGCGGGGCTTTGTGCGCAGGCGAGTCCTTCTTGTTTCTGATTTCATCGGTGCATATCGTCGTTCCCTCGAAGCCGGGAATCAGGGATTCGAGCCCGGGATCCGCGATGATAGTTTTAGCCCCGGAGTCTCTCAGCATAAACTCCAACCTCTCTGGCGGATAGCTTGGGTCCAGCGGGACGTAGGCCGCTCCTGACTTGAGCGCGCCCATAGCGCAAATAGGCATCATCTCGCTCCTCCGGATCAGGACGCCGACCCAATCGCCGCGCCCGATTCCAGACTCGAATAAGCGCGCGGCCAGTTTGTCCGTCAGCGTGTCCATCTCTCCATAGGAGAGAACCAAATCTTTGAACAGCACGGCCCTATTGCCAGCGTCCTCCCTCGCCCGCTCGCGGAAAAGATCGACGACGGTGCGGCCGAGCGTCCTGTCGGAACGGTCGCCGGCAAAGTCCTCCAGTATCCTCTTTCGATGAGCCTCCGGCAGTTCTGAAATTTCCCCGACTGTCGCGCGGGTTTTCTCCCTCTCGGACATTCTCCCAATTACGGACTCGAAGTGCGTCAGCATTCCGTCGACAACCTCCGAGTCGTAGAGTTCCGGAGAATACAACAATACTGCGCGAAGTTCGTTCTTTTCTCGTATCATTTCCAGCTTGAGGTCGATGTTGAGCTCTTGCAAGGTCCGGGGCAGCGCCTGTACCGACACGCCGCCCATGTCGAAAGCCTCGTATTCGTCAATATAATTGACGATCACGTCGAAAACGGGGTTGCGCGATTCGTCGCGGTCCGGCGCGAGAAGAGGGGTAAGGGACTCCAGAGGGCAGAATTGACGGGCCTTGACCTCGTCGAGGGTCCTGGCCGCGCGCTCTGCGTAATCGTAGGCGTTTTCGTTCGGGTCAATGCTGACGCGAACCGGAAGCGTGTTGACGAACATGCCGACCATGCCGGATGTTTCCGGCGCGCGGCCTTTAAGCGCCACGCCCATAACCACGTCGCCGCTGTCGCAGTACTTGGCCAGAGTGAGGGCGAAGGCCGAGAAAAGAAAGGTAAACGTCGTCTTTCCCCGCCTCGCGGCTTCTTCCCGCAAAAGCGTGATGTCGACGCGCCTTTGCGCGTATGCCGACGCAGCGGGCAGTTTCGCCGGTCTGACGGGTTTCGTGGGCATATCATTCTCCGGCGCGCCGTCCGCGAACATATCAAGGAAGAACTTTTTATGCTCCTCGTTCTCTTGTCTGCTCTTTTCAGAAGCGTCTTGTCCTGCCCTCCAGACCGAGTAGTCGAGGTAGTCAGGGCCGTCAGGAACCTCCGACGCGCGGTATTCGCCGCCATTTTCGTAGAGTTCGCGGAGTTCCCTGAGGAATATACCGAAACTCAGGCCATCCATGATGATGTGATGAACCCAGAGGATCAGGACGTGCTCGTTTTTGCCGGTCTCGATGAGAAAAAATCTGAAAAGCGGCGCATTGGATAGATCAAAAGGGTAGTTCAGGGAGCGAATGAGAGATTGAAGCCCGAGGGGTTCGAGCTCCTCCGGGCGGCAAATTTTCTTCTCGAGCCGGACGGTGAGACTGCCGGATACCCTATGAACGATGTCGCCATTTTCGACTGGATAGAACGAGCGCATGATTCTGTGACGCTCCACAAAGGCCCCCAGCGACCTTTCGAGTTTCACCCCGTCCAGGACGCCGGAAAGCCTCAGAGCGAAGTTGATGTGATAAGCCGCCGAATCCGGACGCAGATACTGTTCGGCCGCCATCTGGCGTTCTTGAAAGGTCAGCGGCCAAACCTCGCGTTCCCTCGCGTCAGGTTTTTCAGAATTTCCAGTTTCCTCTTTCAATACGCTGCTTTCACGCGCGTAGTCTCCAATGCTGTTCATTGAAAACACCCCCTGTCAGATTTCCGCATCTTTATTGTACATCGAGACATCGACAAAAACACAAAAAAAGTGGTAAAATCGCGCCATGAAGGAAGTGTTGTATACAAGAAGCAGGTGGAATACAGTTTTCATAGTAAAAGCGCTTAAAATTATTTGGAGGGTTTGCTGTATGTTTGAATTTGTAGTGCCTCATAGAACGAGGATATCTCAGTTGCTGGGCGGCGTTTTAATTCTGGTTTTTATGTTTTCCGACAGAAAATTAGAGTCCTCCGCGCCCGTCCTTACGGATTTGATGATTATCGCCGGCTGTTTCCTGGTGGGGTGCGCGACAGTCGGCAGATTGTGGTGCGCTCAGTACATCGCGGGCTATAAAACCGATACCTTGGTCACGGTTGGCCCTTACTCCATTTGCCGCAACCCGCTGTACTTTTTCAGTTTAATCGGAGGAGTCGGCGTCGGTCTTTGCACGGAGTCCCTGATATTAACGGCTGTGATCGCTGTCGTCTTTGCCGTCATATATCCAATAACTATCGGTACGGAGGAGCAAAAATTATCGCACATCTTCGGAGAAGCGTACGATAATTATGTCGCGTCCACGCCGAGATTCCTCCCCGACGTGTCAAAATTCCACGAACCCGCTGAATATATAGTCAATACAAGGGCATACCGGCGAGAGATAGCGGACGCGGTGTATTTTGTCTGGGCGGTAGGGCTCTTTGAATTTATCGAAATATTTGTTAAATCGCAACTTCTTCCGGCGTACTTCGCCATATATTGATTGTATTCATACTTACGGGATGTTAGCCGGGAGGGAATTATCTTTGAGCAGAGCTTTTGTTAAAGAGGACGATGAAGAACTCTCGAGCTTCAGGGAAAACGAAGCGCATGATAAAAAGACGCTGGAATGGATACGCATCCAGGAGAAAAAATTGGACTTTCTGCTGAACGACCCAAAGGGGCTTTCGATCGAGAGCGCGAAGCGCGCTAAATGGATAGAAGAGACGGAACTCGCAATCAGATCCGCCAAAGAAAGACTTGGGCTCTGATCCTGGATGGAGCGGGTTAAGAAGGCTGATTTACTGTCAGAGGCCTGAATGGCGTCGTTTTAGCGATTAATCAGCGCTTCCTTAAATCGCGTCCTTTTCCACTGATTTTTCTACGATCAAAAGGCGCATACCGGGCTTTATGTAGGACGTAAGCTCCATTATGTCCTTGTTCTTCAGCCGAACGCATCCGTGAGTAACGCGTTTGCCGATGGAGCTTGGCGCGTTTGTGCCGTGTATCGCGATCTGCCACGGGTTGTAAAAAGATATCAGTTTAGCCCCATACGCCCCCTTTTGCGGCTCGCCCGGTTCTCCGAACCACTTCGGGTCGTAGATGAGTTGGGTTGCGTCCTCCACTACCCGCCATATTTTAAACACTCCCGTCGGCGTAATGAGATCGGTGCGCGTTTTTTTTGTCCCAACGCCCTTGCCGATCGCTACGGGATAGGTCTTTAAAACAGTGTCATTACCTTTGTAGAGGTAGAGTTGGAGTTTCTTCTTGTCTATTTTTATCCATAATTCATTGTTCGCGGCCGCATAAGAACTTGCCGCCGCTTCGGCCCTTCGCGAAAGCCCGTCGCGGGCACAATGAAAAGACAAAACGAGCGCCACAATCGCAAAAAATTTAATCGCGTAACGCGGCATTTCAAGTCGCCCCCAGCTTTTTTCTAACGTATATGCGATCTTATTCAGGCTATTTTACCACTATTCTATAATTTTGATTGACGGATTTAGACATTAATAAGCATTTCCCGGTAGATTGCGATAACCCGCGGCGGAAGATCGGTCGGATATGCGGCGCCATGCTCTGCACGTCCGGTTTTTTGTATGGTAACATAGGCGTCTGCGCATCATTTGAAACGTAGGGGGAAGAGGCATGGAGATAATAAAGGCGCCGAGGGGGACGAGGGACGTTCTTGGGGACGAGTCGTGGAAGTGGGCCCGGGTCATGGACGTGTGCAGGAACGTCGCCGGCGACTTTGGCTACAGCGAGGTTATGCTGCCCGTCTTCGAGCATACGGAGCTTTTCAGCAGGGGGATCGGAGACGCGACAGACGTCGTCGAGAAGGAGATGTACACGTTCATCGACAGAGGTGGAAGGAGCATAACCCTCAGGCCGGAGCTGACGGCGTCGATGACCAGGTCGTATCTGGAGCACGAAATGAGGCGTCAGCCTCAGCCCGTCAAGCTCTGGGGGATGGGGCCGATGTTTCGCTACGAACGTCCGCAAAAGGGACGATATCGGCAGTTCTGGCAGATTGACTTCGAGATACTGGGTTCGCCGAGCCCTATGGCGGACATCGAGACCATAGACACCTCGATGGAGATATACCGGAGGCTCGGCCTCTCGAACCTGCGGGCGCTCATCAATTCAGTGGGCTGTCCGAAGTGCAGACCGGCATATCGCGAGGCTCTCAAAAAATTCATCGAGGGGAGCGCGGACGGCCTAGACGGGCTGTGCGAGACTTGCAGAGGCAGATTTGACAGCAACCC
>JAISQP010000135.1 GCA_031274115.1 Synergistaceae bacterium | reverse complement strand
TTGGCCGGAGGCTGGTCCGCCGTATCGGCTCAGCTTCCGGCAGGACATATGACCGGGCTTGGGAACGCGTCCGTCTCACAGGTGCTGGGTTATTTCTTCTCCTTTTTCCTCCTCGTGGTAGGCGATCAAACATATTATCAGAGATTTTTCGCGTCTCGCGACAAAAAATCCGTGAACAGGGCTCTGCTGGTCTGGATAATAGCGACTGCCTTCGTGATGCCGATGGTCGCGCTCGGCGCTTGCACCGCAAGGGCTCTTTATCCTGATATCGAAGCCGGGCAGGCGTTGATGCACCTTGCCGGAAATGGAATGCCGACGCTCATAGGGGCAGTTATGATAGCGACTATCGCGGCGTTTATCATCACGACCGGTAACTCCTTCCTGCTCAGTTGCAGCGTCAACCTTAGTTGGGACGTGTACACAAGACTCGCGCCCTCCGCGACCGATAAGCAGAAATTGATGGTATGCAGATTCGGCGTTCTGGGCCTCTCTGTTCTCGGTTATCTGATGATAACCCTCGCTCCGAATATTCTTGCGATGCAAATGTACGCTTATACAATGTACGGCGCCGCCATCAGTCCCGCGTTATTGGGCGCTATAATGTGGGATAAAGCCACGAAGGAAGCCGGGCTGGCGAGCATGATATGCGGCGCCGTATTGACGTTGTTGTGGGAGTTCCTTGGCAAGCCTTACGGTTTGGGAAGTGTGCTCGTCGCGGCGCCCGTCGCGTTGATTGTGCTGGTAGCTGTCGGCAATATCACATACAAGGGGCTTCCGAACCCTTTGAGAGCGGAGCGCGGTTGATTTTGGACCGCGGTTATTGAGGAGAGAGTTCATGGCTTATCTGATTTTAAAGAATGTCACTCTTTTCGACGGAACGGGAAGCGACCCCAAGTCGGGGATGAATCTGATTGTCGAAGGAGACAGAATAGTCGACGTAACCGCTTCGCGGAAGAGTCCCTCGGCCCTGGACACCGAAATTGACTGCAAGGGCAAGGTGATGCTGCCGGGGCTCATTGACGCGCATATGCACATCGGCCTCATCAACCCGCAGATGAGCGAGGTGGTCAGGAACAACCACCCGGGATTGATGGCCGCTAAAATGTTCAGAAATTTGAAGGACGCCATAGAGCAGGGCTTTACGACAGCGCGGGATTGCGGCGGCGCTGACAAGGGTTTCAAAATCGCGGTCGAAAAAGGGATGGTTCCGGGGTGCCGGTTGATAGTCTGCGGCCCGGTGTTATGTCAGACCGGAGGGCACGCCGACGATCGTATGGCGGCTGAGGACCGGCCGCATACGCCGGGAAGGATCGGTTTCACCGGATACGTCTGCAACGGTGTTCCGGAGGTTCAGAAAGGCGCCAGGGATGTGCTGCGGCAGGGCTCTGATTTTATTAAAATAATGGCCGGAGGCGGCTGCGCGAGCCCAACGGATCCGCCAACCACTTCACAATACAGCCCTGAGGAGCTGCGTGCGATAGTATTTGAGGCCGAGTCCGCCGAGACCTATGTCGCGGCTCACTGTTATTCGAACCGAAGCATAAGACTGTGCGCGGACGCCGGCGTAAAGACGATAGAACACGGCAACCTCATGGACCTCGAGACCGCGAAATTTGCCGCGTCTAAGGGCAGCGCGCTGATTCCTACGCTGCCGGCTTATGAGATGATGTATCGGTTGGCTGACGAGTGGGGGCTGCCTGACTATGTCCGCGTCAAAGTCGATGTCGTGCGAGAGGCGGGGCTTAACGCCATAAAGAACGCAATGGAGACGGGGATGGCAATCGGCCTTGGGACTGATCTCCCGAACGAACGGCATATCTACTGCGGCGTAGCCCTCGAACAGCAGGCCAAGGTGCAAGGCGAGCTTGGCGCGCTGATTTCTGCGACAAAAACTAACGCCGAGATACTTGGGATAAGCGACCGGCTCGGAACTGTCGAGCCGGGGAAATTAGCCGACATGATACTTGTCTCCGGCGACCCTTTTTCAGACATATCTCTGTTCAATAACTATAACGATAACATTCTGATGATAATAAAGGGCGGAGAGGTTTACAAGAACATCATTTAACGTAGATTCTCATTCCGGCCCCAGGCCGAATAAATGACTATCCGAACCTGGGGCCGGGATTACCTCACAAAGTTTGTGAAGACGCGGTCTTCGTCGGGCGGAAGAGGGATTTTGCCCTTACCGGCGTCTATGACCTTTATTAGCCACGCCATCGCGCGGGCGTTCTTTCTCAAGGTCTGCATTCCCTCGCTGTCGGTGAACACCTCTCCTTTGTCCATGCCGTAGGCTATAGTCCAGTATTGGCTGGGCGGGGTTACGGTCTCCGAGAGGTTGAAGAAGTTCATGAGCTGGTGAACGACATCGACGCCGCCCGCTCTTCTCACCGCCGTCACAGCGGCGCCGACCTTATATTTGAAATATCGCGAGCTGCTGAAGAATACTCTGTCGAGAAACGCCTTCATGTCTCCCGGTATGCCAGCGTAATAAGTCGGAGCGCCGAGGATTATCCCGTCCGCGGCCCGCAGTTTCAAAGACGCTTCGTTCACGATGTCATCCCTGAAGACGCACATGTTGTTCTCGGACGAGTCGCAGTACCCGCATCCGATACAGCCGTGAATGAGCTTTCCGCCCACCTGAATGAACTCGGTCTCTATTCCTTCCTCCCCGAGGATCCCGGTCATGACCTTGAGCGCGGCGGCGGTGTTGCCGTCCGGTCTCGGGCTTCCATTGACAGCCGCTACTTTCATGTTAGATTGACCCCCCGTTCCAAACAAAAGATATTGCTGTATTTACAAGCGATTAGACGGCGTATCCTTAGAGGCGGCTGCCCAGCGCCTCGGCGCGCGCCAGCCAGTCGCCCTTGGACGCTATTTCGCCCGCGCCGTAGACGTCGGCCGCGCAGATCTCTCCCGCGATCTCCCATTTACAATACGCGCAGCAGAGCTCGAAGGACTTCCTGAGCCCGCCGAAGCACGAGTCAGAGCTATCGCCGGCCGTCGACAGCAGAACGGCGGTTCTTCCCTTCATGTCGACCTTGGAGTTCGGCATGTAGTAGGGCAGCAATCTGTCCCACACAGGTTTTATTTGAGCCGGCCACGAGTAGAAATAGAGAGGCGCCGCGAAAACTATGACATTCGCGTCGTCGAGCGCGTGATAGACATCGCTCATATCGTCATGCAGAAAACAGTGCGAGCCGTTTGTCCAACATCGTCTGCAATCTATGCAGCCTCCGAGCTTCATCCCATGCAGCCTCAATGTCTGAACCCTATAGCCCGAATTAACGGCGCCCTTTGCGAGCGCCGCAGCCAACTGTTCGCTGTTGCCGTTCTTTCTTGGGCTGCCCAGAAGCACCGCGATTTTTTTAGGCACGACATACCACTCCCCGCGCTATCCGACCGCGCCTTTGCGCGTCAAGCGTCTGAAAAATTTATATGGATGACTGCATAATACAGAGAACCCCCCGGATTGTCAAAAAATCAAATCCGAATCAAATCCGGCGTGTTTGAAAATATGCGTGTTGACATTGCGGGATATCCTTGATAGGATTCGGTCGGTGAAGCGTCATCTTGAGAGGGGAGGGGTTGTCGTGAATGTTCCGAATAAAAATGCGTTCCGCGCGGCGCTTTCGTTTATATTTGTCGTTGTGGTATGCGCGGCGTCTCTTTTTGCGGCCTCCGCTCATGGCGAGCCCTCGTTGGAATTTCGTTCCACTCGCGAAGGCGCCCTCTTTCAGAGCGCGACTGAGAGTTTTGCCGGCGAGTCGTCGCGCGAGGCGGAATCGCACTATAAAAGAGGGAATTTTGCTCCTGAATGCTGCCTGTCCGTCGTCGATTCAGGCGACATGTTCAAGATAGCAAAGCCGCGAGTCTCGGAAACTGACAGTAAAATGGCAAAGGACGCGACAAACGCCTTTTTTACCGTGTTGCGCGAATTTTTGAAATCCTACGAGACTAACTATCTCATATCCATCACCTCTGGAGGTAAAAACGCGATCAGCGCGCCGGCTAACATCAGAGAATGGCGGCTCGCCGTATCTTTTCAGGCACACCCTTCGTAAAATCCCCCACAAAGGGCTGTAATGGACGTATTTGGTCTCTGTATTCTCGCAAACGGCAAAATAGCGTTTTAGCGATTTAATCAGCGTTTCCTTAACGTAACGCATAGGGGGAATTGCTATGCGCTGTGAATTTTATTGTGGAGGGTTTACAAATGAAACTGGCTTTCCCGTGGTTTGGTGAAAAAGATACAGTCTGTCTCAAGCATGTGGGTTATATGCGCGGGGCCAGGGGGGTCGCGAGCGCTCTTCACTCCGTCCCGGACGGTGAACTCTGGCCGGAGGAGGAGCTTCTCCGGATGAAGAAGACGATCGAGGACGCCGGGCTCGCCTTCGAGGTGGCGGAGAACCTGCCGGTGCATGAAGACATAAAGCTTCGCAGGGGTGATTTCGCCCGATACATCGATAACTACAAGGAGAACATCGCTGGGTTGGCGCGAGCTGGGATCAAGTACATCTGCTACAACTTCACGCCCATGTTCTCTCATTCGCGCGCTCTTCTCGCGAGGGAACTCCTGGAAAGTTTAAGAGATTCCATAGAGGCGTGCGGTTCCGAGGCGCAATGGCGAGTTGCCGGCGCGCGGCAGGAGACGGTCGATTCGCCATTTAAGCCGGAGGAGACGATCGCGATGACCGACGCATACATAGATTTGGGCAAGGAAGGTCTTTGGACAAATCTCGAACTCTTTGTCAACGAGATAATTCCGACGGCCTCCAGGTATGGCGTGAACATGGCAATGCTCCCCGACGATCCGGCGCGCGGCATAAAAGGGGTCCCTCTTGCGGTCGCGACGGAGGATGACGTGGACAGGTTCCTCGCGTTAAGCGGTGAAAACTGCCACGGCCTGACTATGTCGAGCGGCGGTCTGTGCGGTGAAATCAGCCGCTACGAACGCCTGATCCACAAGTATGTCGCCATGGGACGGGTACACTTCGCTTATTTGAGGGATATGAAAATACGCGACGACGGATCCCTGGCGGAGAACGCCCACTGCTCGCCCTACGATTCGCTGGGAATGGCCAGGATATTGGATGCGTATAATGAATCGGGTTACGAGGGCTGGGCGCGATTCGACCATAGCCGTATGGTCTGCGTCGGGCAAGACTGCGGTTTATACGACAGATTCGTGGGAACCATGTATATCACGAGCGTGATGTTGAGACTGAATCAGAGAATACAAATGCTTGCCTCTGCCGGGAAGTGAGCGAGGCCGCAACGGTCACATAATATGGAAGCCCGAATAACCGCTTTAAGCGGTTATTCGGGCTTCGCTCATCTTTTCAGCAACTCTCTTTTGTTCTCGTCGTCGGCTCTCGCCTCTTCGAGCAGGCTTCGCTGATTTATCCTGTTAAGGATGATCTGCTCGTTTATCATCTTCCGCTCGTCGGCGGAGATCCTGATCTTATCCAGAACGGCCTTTCTCTTGTGGTACTCGGCGCGTTCTTTCGCTGACTTGGCGACGTTCTCGATGTGGTCGTCCATCATCTGTTCCGAGGCCTTGTCGCAATCACGAAGAGCCTTCCCGAACAACTCCATCGCCTTTTCCTGCTCGGACTTCGACGGTTTCCTCGGCTTTCGCGCCTCATTATCTCTCGCCTGCTGAAATAGCGAGTTCGCGTTGCCTACGTTTAGTACGCTCATGTCGATCCCTCCTTGAATCTCCACGTGCATTCGCTTTTTATAAAAAACGTGATCCTTCACATCAAGCGTATTATATTCGGAAATTTTCTCTCCCGCAATAGGACATTTCGCCCCTCTCATTAAAATCAGGGTCTATGAGGCGCATGAAGGCTCTCGGCCGGGGTTTCGATCTTCACCCTTCATGCCCATGACGATAAATCAGCCTTTTGCCTGGTCTTCTGACCTCTGACCTCATAGCGGAGTTGAGACTGAGAATGGAGAATGACATATCGAACGGACATGTGATAGAATCGCCATGGAAATTTATGTAATTGTTGGAGAGTGTTTTTGATGGAAAACCTTTCGAAAAAAGTTTCCAGGGCGAGGAAATTAATCCCCTTCATAGTTCTGCTCTTTGGCGTCGCCGGGGTCTCGACGGGTTCAATATTCGTGAGGCTCGCCGACGCGCACCCGTTTGTCAAGAGCGCTTACAGGGTCACGATCGCCTCGCTGGTCTTCCTGCCGTTCGCGCTTGCCTTCAACAGAAATGAATTTCGAAATCTCAAACCCCGTGACTTCGCGCTGACCGTCCTGTCCGGCGCCTTTCTCGCGTTTCACTTCGCGACGTGGATATCGTCGCTCGATTACACGACGGTGGCGTCGAGCGTCATACTCGTGGATACCATCCCAATCTGGATAGCGCTGATAAATTTACTGCTCGGGAAGGGGCGCCCGTCCCGGACGATGTGGCTGTGTATTTTCATGAGCGTGGCCGGCGCCTCGATCATCGGGTTCGGCGACCTCTCGTTCAGCGGAGACGCGCTCTTCGGGGACGCGCTCGCTCTGATCGGCGGAGTCATGGCGGCGGCTTACATATACTGCGGCGGAGAGGCGAGGAACAAGCTCGGCCTCGCCCCGTACGCCGTCCTCTGCTACGGTTCGTGCTCCGTCATAATGTGGGGCGTGGTGTTCATAATGGGCCTCGATGCGGCTGGCTTTACCGCTGATACCTGGATCGCCATTCTGGGCATGGGGATTCTCTCTCAGGTCGTCGGCCACAGCAGCTATAACTGGGCTCTTCGCTATTTCAGCACTGGCTTCGTGTCGATTGCGCTTCTCGGCGAGCCGATCGGAAGCGCGATACTGGCTTACTTTCTCTTCGACGAGTATCCGGCCGGTTTCAAGCTGGCCGGTTTTGCGCTCGTGATCGCGTCAATCGTGATGTCAGGGCGCGCCGAAGAGCGAAAAAAAATTACGAACGCGGCAGATGAATAAGGAACCATGATGTGATACAGTTTCTTTAGGTAGGTTTTGAGCTCAGAGGAGGGTTCTCGGTTGGTTGCGTTTATGACGGTTTTGATCGTCGTTTTTACGGTGGTTTTTACAATTCTCGGCGCGGCCCGAAAGGCTGAAGGATGTTTCGTGGTTGTCGCCGGGTGTGACGCAAGCGCAACCGGAAGAGTGCTCGTGGGGCACAACGAGGATAACCGAGGAGAGCTCATAATGAGACATCGTTACTTTCCTCCGGCCTCCGGTGGGAGGCCCCTTTTCTTCGAGGATGGGAGCGCCGCGGTACAGCGTCCAGACCGATCCTTGGGTTTTTTCTGGACCGAGACGCTTCGGCCCGCGCCTGGAGAGTCCTTCGGAGACTCTTTCGTGAACGAGCTTGGCGTCGCTGTTTTTAGCAACACCTGCTGCCTGTCGCGCGAGGATTCTCCGGAGCTTGTCGACGGCGGAATAGGGTGGGGCTTGAGGCGTCTCGTCGCGGAGCGGGCGCGATCGGCCCGCGACGCCGTCCGAATCGCCTCCGACCTCGTGCTGACATACGGCTATCTAGGTTCCGGGCGCTCATACACATTTGCGGACTCAGGCGAGGCCTGGGTTTTTCAGGTCGTAAACGGCAAACACTTCGCGGCGAGGAGGGTTCCGGACGATCACGTGACGGTAAACCCGAATCACTATTCGATAAGAGAGATCGATCCTGACGATCCGGACAACTGCCTCGTCTCTCCGGGCCTTGTGGAGTACGCGATAAAAAGAGGATGGTACAGCCCAAGGAGGCCGGGCTGCTATGATGATTTCGACTTTGCCGGGGTTTTTCAGCATCCCGACTACGTGACGGTCCCTCTGAACGAGCCGCGCCGTTCGTTTGGACTCGCGGCGGCGGCCGGCGTGGGTATCGACCTCGGAAAGAGCGGCACGCGCCCCCCGTTCTCTGTCAGACCGGCGGAACCTCTGACGTTTTCGACCGTCCACAGGACTCTCAGCTGTCATTGCGAGCGTCCTGAGGATTCAGACGAGCGGGACGGGGCGCTTTGCGGCGCGCCGCACGCGGGCGGAGGCATACTCGATGGAGAGAACAGAAGGGATGAATATACGCGAATATGCAACGGGAGCAACAGGGAGAGCGTGATCGTCGAAATGAGCGAAAACCCGGACGAAACGACAATCTGGTCGTGTTTCGGCAACCCCTGCGTTCTTCCGATGACGCCATGGCGTCTGGGCGCGAGAGCTGTGCCGGAGTCTTTTTCGGGGGCTACTGGCATTGTGGAAGATGAAGGCGCCGCGACGAGGCGCCATTTCGGCGCGTCACGGCAGGATTTAGAGCGAGAGGCGCCTGAGGCCTGGAGTGTTTCGAGGGCGCTTGTAGAGCGGTGCGACGCCGATTACCCGAAGCGTTCGATTGAGGTTCGCGAGGCTCTGCGGAGTGTACTGCGCGAAATTTGGGAATCCGACAAGAATTTTGAATCCAGCTTTCCGCACAACAGGGAGAGTTTTTTTCTGAACGCGTCAAGCCAGGCCGGATTGGTTGTGAACGCGATTCGCAGCCTCATCGAGGAGTGATTTGTTTGTCTGTCGGCAAAGTTGTTCATGGCGTAAGCCTTATGAGGGAAAAGGATATTTACTTCTTTCGCGAGGGCAATCACACGAAGCTCTACGATGTACTGGGCTCTCACGTGATAGAGAACGACGGGGAAAAAGGAACGCTCTTCTCGGTGTGGGCGCCGAACGCGAAGAGCGTCTCGGTAATAGGGGATTTTAACGGATGGAACCCCGAGTCGCATCAGCTCGCGTCAAGATGGGACAGCTCCGGGATCTGGGAGGGTTTTATCCCTGGCGCGGGGCACGGCGATATATATAAATATCGCATAGCGTCGCACGCGGGCGGGCGCGTTCTGGAGAAGAGCGACCCATTCGCGTTCTGGTGGGAGACCCCGCCGAGAAGCGCTTCCTCCGTATGGGACTTGAGCGGTTTCGGGTGGAGCGACGGCGATTGGATGGCGGCCAGGCGCGAGAGGAACGGGATAACGTCGCCGCATTCCGTCTATGAGGTTCACCTCGGGTCGTGGCGTCACGTCCCGGAGGAGGGCGGCAGGTCCCTTTCGTATCACGAGCTGGCGGACCGGCTGGCTGATTACGTGCGCGACCTGGGTTTCACCCACGTCGAGTTTTTGCCTGTGATGGAGCACCCATTCTACGGCTCCTGGGGCTATCAGACGCTCGGATACTTCGCTCCCAGCTCGCGATTCGGCGCGCCGCACGAGTTCATGGAACTCGTGGACTCTCTGCACAGGGCTGGAATAGGAGTGATCCTCGACTGGGTTCCGTCTCATTTTCCGAGCGACGATTACGGCCTGGCCAACTACGACGGCACGTGTCTGTTTGAACACGCCGACCCGAGAAAGGGTTTTCACCCGGATTGGAAGAGCGCGATCTTCAACTACGGCCGCAACGAGGTGAGGAGCTTCCTGCTGTCCTCGGCCCGTTTCTGGCTGGACAGGTATCACGCGGACGGTCTTCGCGTCGACGCCGTGGCGTCCATGTTATATCTCGACTACTCCAGAAAGGCGGGCGAATGGATACCCAACGAGTATGGGGGCCGGGAGAATATCGAAGCGATAGGTTTTCTCCGCAAGATGAACGAGGTCCTCTACCTCGATTTTAAGGATATTCAGACGACGGCGGAGGAGTCGACGGCATGGCCTATGGTCTCGCGGCCCGTCAGCGTCGGCGGGCTTGGTTTCGGTTTCAAGTGGAACATGGGCTGGATGCACGACACGCTGCGCTACATCTCGACCGAGACAGTTTACCGGAAGTATCATCAGAACGAAATCACGTTCGGAATGTGGTACGCCTACAGCGAAAACTTCGTGCTGCCGCTCTCGCACGACGAGGTTGTGCACGGGAAGGGCTCGCTCTACGGAAAGATGCCCGGCGACCCGTGGCAGAAGGCGGCCAATTTGCGTCTGCTCTTCGGGTGGCAGTACGGGCATCCCGGGAAAAAGCTGCTGTTCATGGGCGGGGAGTTCGGCCAGACCTGCGAGTGGAACCACGATTACAGCCTTAATTGGCACGAGCTGGACTATCCGGATCACGCCGGAATATTCAGGTGGGTGCGGGATCTCAACGGCTTCTACAAGGCCAACGCCGCTTTCTGGCAGGGCGACTTCGAGTCGTGGGGCTTCGAGTGGATTGACTGCGGCGACGCCGACTCGAGCGTATTGTCCTTCATCAGGCGAGACAACGCCGGGAACGTCTTCCTCTGCGTCGGCAACTTCACGCCTGTTCCGCGCGAGGGTTATCGGATAGGCGCGCCTGGCGGCGGCTACTGGAAAGAGGCGCTGAACAGCGACAGCGAGAGGTACGGGGGCGGAAACTGGGGTAATTTAGGCGGGGTTCAGGCGGACAGAGTCTTCATGCACGGCCGCGAGCATTCGCTCAACCTCGTTCTTCCGGCGCTCTCCTTCCTGATCTTCGAGAGAGCTACTGATGAAAGGGATATTCGAAACTGATGGACTATGAAGACCTGGAGATACGGCCCGCGAGGTTTGACGAGGCTGACCTGCTATCGCATATATGTTTCAGGGCGAGATCTTACTGGGACTACCCGCGCGAGCTGATGGCCTACTGGGAGGAGTCGGGCGAGCTCTCCGTCTCGTCTGAGGAGATAGAGAAAGATCCCGCTTACGTCATCGAAAACGGCGGCCTGGAGGTCCTGGGTTTTTATACTATGAGGATCGAAGGCGGCGAGTGCAGGATCAGGAATCTCTGCGTACTCCCGGAGTACGTCGGCGCAAATATAAGAACCATGCTTTTTTTGCACGCCTGCGAACTGGCTGAGACGCTGGGCGCGGAGTCTGTGGTGGCGGTATCGGACTCCTTCGCGAGCAGTTTTTATGAGGAGATGGGGGCGGAGCGGATTGGCGAGGATATCGAGCGGTCGCCCGCCGGGGACAGGACGATGGCGGTCCTGAAGCTCGATCTTTAAGGCCGGGGCGGCGTCTGATGTTCTACGAGTGGCAGGAGAAAGCCGTCGAGCGAATAGCGGGTAAGAACGCGATCCTCTCCGCTCCCACAGGCAGCGGAAAGACGTGGGTCGCTTACAGGTGGGCTGGGTTGATGGACGCTGGCGGCAGCCCCGCTATGCCTGATAATCGGGTTATATTTACCGCTCCTATAAAGGCGCTCTCGAACGAGCGTTACCTTGACCTGCGAAAAATGGGTTTCGACGTCGGCCTGGAGACAGGCGACTTCAAAAAAAATCCCGGGGCGGAAGTTCTCTGCTGCACGCAGGAGATTTACACGCTCAAATACGCACACCTGCCGGGACAGCGCGTGATAGTGGACGAGTTCCACTTTATCTTCGCTTCGCCGGAGAGGACAAGGGCTTATATCGACGGTATTCGCGCGACGGCCCCGGACTCCATGCTTCTCGTGATGAGCGCCACCTTCGGGGATCCCCAGACGGTGCGCGATTATCTGGAGGATATGGGCAGAAGGGACTTCGAACTCTTCGAGACCAAGGAGAGGGTTACGAAGCTCGTCTTCAGGAAGAAGGGAGTTCATTATTCCCGCATACGCGACGCTCTCGTGTTCGTCTTCTCTCGCAAGGGCGCCGATTACGTGGCGAAGCAGATTGCGCGGGTTCGCAAGAAGATCGAGCGCAGCGACAGGGCGCGCCTTCGCGAGATGGCTGAGATTCTTGAGGTAAACCGGACGCCGGAGACGATGCTCTCTGGCGTCGGCGTTTATTATGGGAGCCTCTTTCCAAAGGAGAAACTGCTGGTGGAGATGGCCTTTCGCGAGAGAATACTGGACGTGGTCGTCGGCACCGACGCGCTGTCGCTCGGAGTGAACCTACCAGCCGAGAGCGTGGTGTTCGCTCAAATGGCGAAGTACGTTGACGGTCCGCTGACGCACAACGAATTTTTACAGATGTCCGGCAGGGCCGGCAGAAAGGGCTATTTCGAGACGGGCTACGTGTCGTTCATACCCAGGAGCAAGGCCGAGCATCATGACTTCGACACTGAGACGCTCTACCGCGAGGTTTTGGCCTCCCCGAGCGAGCCCGCCAGAATCGAGATACAGCCAGCCGTCGGGAGGCTGCTGAAACAGCGTGTGACAAAGGAACAGGAGGCCAGGATGATTGCGGATTGTTCTCTCCCGCGCACATCCTACGGGCAGGCGCTGGCGGAGGTGGAGGAGCTTCTCCTGTTGATAAACCGCACTCTGGGCCTGGTTCGCAACCCGAAAGAGAGGGGAAAGCTACGCGACGCGCTCGCGGACCTCTGGTTCGACGAGATGAGCGTCACCGGCAACTTTGCCGTGGCTCGTCTTTTCGTCACCGACGGGGAGCCTGACGCGATGAAGGCGGCCGAGATACTGGGCCAAGAGGAACGGAATTACCTGCAGGCGCTCTTGAAGGTAAAGCGCTACGCAAACAGGATGCCGGACGGCTACAGGTTTTCGAACATGGAGAGGATAGACGCAACCGTCGAGAGGATAGACGCAACCGTCTTCGGTTTCGAGGAGAAAATCCGCCAGCTCGATCTGACGGAGGACAGCTGGTTGTTCTAAGGAAACACTGATTAAATCGCTAAAAACGACATGCTGCCGTTTGCGAATGCAGAAATCATCTTGCGTCAGGTGAAGGTGAAGACGCGCCTCCGCCGCGAGGGCGCGAGTATAAGGTTGACATAAAGGCATAAGATACCTATAATTCCTCTGTTGCTTTAATGGGGCTGTGGCGCAGAGGGAGCGCGCTTCCTTGGCATGGAAGAGGTCCGGGGTTCAATTCCCCGCAGCTCCACCAAGAGATAGCAAGGGTTCAGGGAATTCCCCTGAGCCCTTTTCATTTTATTTTACTCCTTATTTACTCCTAAAATTTTGGCCGCTAATCCTTCCTTTTCTTCGTGAAAAGATCTTGCATTTTTTGTGGTCGAAACAAGGGGAAAATCCGAACCGGATAGTCCAATGTAAAAACTCGGAC
>JAISQP010000203.1 GCA_031274115.1 Synergistaceae bacterium | reverse complement strand
ACAAGTGCTTTCGACTCAGATAAAATGGACGAGGCTTCATGGATAGAAACTCTACTGCGCGCGTATCCGCTGCTCGCAGAAACAAAGTCGGGCGTCACGGATCGCAGGCGCGCTTCTGAGGGCGGAAAGGGCACTGTTTCAGGCGGGAGGGACGGCTGGCTTTATTGGATATATGATCATTTTCTTCGTTTACTTGTTGTAGATATGAATTACGACTACGAGGAGAATCCTGTCCCCTCGTCGTTCAACTGACAGAGCGTCGAATCATTATCCGCGCAGCCGGGCTGACAAGCCCGGCTTTTTTTGCCGCGGCGCGCGGTATCGGCGACCGGTGCGCGCAGAATAAACCTCGCGTTTCAGAGTGTTTTCCCTTGATTAATTTTATTTTGTCTGCATAATTAGTGGCGCGCTCAACGATCCGCATTCGAGGGGGAGCCAGCGAACATGGCCGATATGACAAGCTCCGACGAACCCGTCGTCAAGAGTCTTCTTGAGAACGATCTCTACAAGTTCAGCATGTGGCAGGCTCTGATGCACAGCCATCCGGGGGCCAGGGCGGAGTACTCGTTCCTCTGCCGCAACGAGCCGGAGTACCCGCTGAGCGAACTGGCCGGCGACGTGGACAGGGAGATAAACCACCTCTGCACAATGTTTTTCACCCAGGAGGAGCTCGACTATCTAGGGGCTCTCAGCTACATCAAAGAGGACTTTATCGATTATCTGACTGTATTTCGCTTTCAAAGACGCTTCGTGGAGCTCTCCACCGACGGGGACAACCTCGTCATACGGGCCGCGGGGCCGCTCGTCCACGTGATGGGGTTCGAGATTTACGTCCTATATATTGTGAGCGAGCTCTACTACAGGCGCCTGAGGCGGGATGGGATTCTGGAGGAGGGGCGGCGCAGGCTCGAGGAGAAGGTTAAGTTTCTTCGCGACGAGCTCAGCGGGTCCGACCCGTCCACGCCGTTCATTCTCTTCGACTTCGGGCTCCGCAGGCGCTACTCCGGGGCGTGGCAGAGGGAGGTAGTCGGGACCTTGGCGCGCGAGCTGCCCGGTCACTTCAAGGGGACGTCGAACGTCCTGCTCGCGAAGGAGCTGGGGATCGCCCCGGTCGGCACGATGGCGCACGAGTACATGCAGGCTTTTCAGGCCTTCGGGATCAGGCTGCGCGACTTTCAGAAGGCGTCGCTCGAGGCGTGGGTGCAGGAGTTCAGAGGCAACCTCGGCACCGCGCTCACAGACGTAATCGGCATCGACGCTTTCCTGGCGGACTTCGACCTATACTTCGCGAAACTCTTCGACGGTCTGCGCCACGACTCAGGCGACCCCTTCGAGTGGGGCGAAAAAGTCATCGAGCACTATAAAAAACTTCGAATCGACCCGCTGACAAAACGGCTCGTCTTCTCAGACAGCCTCGACCTGCCGGGAGCGATCGCCATATACAGACACTTCAACGGTCGGATACAGACGTCGTTCGGCATCGGCACGAACCTCACCAACGACACCCCCCTGCAGGCCATCAACATCGTCATGAAGATGATCTCCTGCAACGGACAGCCCGTCGCCAAAATCTCCGACTCACCAGGCAAAACCACCGGCGTAGACCCCACCTTCATGGCCTACCTGAGACAAGTCTTCGACAAACCGGAATGAATAGAAAAGGACCTTGGGGCTCTGCCCCAAACCCCGCCAGAGGGCTGAGCCCTCTGGACTCCCATCCGTTTTTCCCCTTCGCGCTCCGCGCGAAGGGGAAAAACAGTTACGGGGGTCAAGGGGACGCTGTCCCCTTGCGGGGTTTGGGGCGGCGCCCCAAGGTCCTTCTTCTGATCTTTTTCTTTTTTATCTTTTTCTCTCGCGCCGAGGGCGCGTTACATTACGACCTCGTAGTCGCGGGCGGCGGGGCCGGGGGATGCGCGGCGGCGATACAGGCTGGGCGGAGCGGGCTTTCCGTCGCGGTAGTTGAGGCGTCGGACTTCGTCGGGGGGCAGATTTCCGGCGCGGCGGTCTCGACGATGGACGACCTCGGAAGGACGAGGACAGGGATCTACGCGGAATTTATCGATCGGGTGAGGGCTCGCTATTCGGCGCTCGGCGCGGCCACGAACATCTGTCTTTGGGGCGGCGATACCATCGCGACGGAGCCGTCGGCCGCGAGAGATATACTGACCGGCATGACGGACGAGGCCGGCGGCGTCGACATATACCTCCGCGCGCGCATAAGAAGGGCGATAATGAGCGGCGACAGGATCACGGGGGTAGAGATCGCGCGCGAGGGCGAGGTGAACGCCGTTCTGGAGGCCGGGGTATTCATCGACGCCACCGAACACGGGGATTTGCTGCCGCTTGCGGGCGCGGCTTACAGGGTCGGCGGCTCGACGTCCATGAACATCGACCCGGAGGATAACGTGCAGGACATAACTTACGCGGCGGTCGTGAAAAGGTACCCGGACGGTCTTCCGGAGAATCTGAGGATGCCCGGGCCGCCTCCCGGGTACGGGAGATACGTGAAGGGGTTCAGGGGCGTGGTCGCCGTTTCCGGCGACAGGTGGCCCGGCTCGTACCCCTTCGACGTTCCGTCGCACAACGCTTACCGCGCGCTGCCCGACGCTGACAATGACGCTCTCATAATAGGAGACGACCCTGATACCTGGCAATTCATCACGAGAACCTGCCTGAACTGGGCTAACGACTATCCGGGCGCGGGCGGAAACCGGCCCGGGCTCTCGGTGATGTATATCGAGGACATGGAGTACAGAAAGAAGGTCGAACGCGAGGCGATGAACAAGACCCTCGCCTTTATATGGTATATGCAGAGCGAGCTGGGGATGGCGGACTGGTCGGTCGACGACGGCCAGGGCTACGGCGGATGGTTCTCGAACGACTGGGAGACGGCGCGGGACCCGCTGCTTCCGCGGGAGTTCGCCCCTATCCTGAGACACTTCCCTCCGTTCCCCTACGTCCGCGAGGGGCGGAGGATCATGGGGGTCGAGACGCTCTCTCAACGGGACATATCCCGCGACGTCTCACGAGGAAGGGCTTATAAAAACTACCCTTCCAGCCTCGCGCTCGGAGAGTACCCGATCGACGTCCACGGCTCGCACCTGGACCGCTACATGGAACACGGCCTCGGGGAATCGTCGGAATCCTTCCCGAGGACATGGGCCGGAAGCGAGGGGGTCTTTCAGGTTCCGTTCGGCGCGTTCGTTCCGGAGAGGATCGACGGCCTCATTGCCGCCGAAAAAAATATCTCCGTATCCAGAATGGTCAACGGCGCCATCCGGCTGCAGCCGATAGCGATGCACACAGGACAGGCCGCGGGGGCGATCGCGGCGGAGGCGGCGCGGAGCGGACGCCTCCCGCGCGACATCGACGTCGGCGCCGCGCAAAGGGCGCTCTTCGCGTCCGGGTGCTGGATCGCGCTCGACCAGAGCTCCGACGTGACGCGAGACGGGCCGTACTGGAGCGCCGTGCAGTGGGCAAGCCTGCGCGAGGCTCTGCCTAAAATATCGCGAAGCCAGTTCGGCGTGAC
>JAISQP010000193.1 GCA_031274115.1 Synergistaceae bacterium | reverse complement strand
TTTATTGTTATCGGCTTGCCCGGAAAAGACAGCCGCCCCAGGCAAGCCGTTGACGCGGAGCGACTGATTCGGACCGGAATCGACCGCTCTGTATTTTACACGTCCTGACCGGTAGGCTGATTTTTTGATGGCTTAGTCATGATGATATTTTAGATGACTAATACCACTTCGCTTTCAGGCGGGTGTTAATGCTTGACGCCGTTTGCGAACGAGCGAAGCCAACGATGTGCGGTGGATGTCGGACAAGCGAGACGGTACGGATGCCCGTATCGCCGAAATTTCGACCTCCGACACAAGTATCCTGTTTTTGGTTCGAAAATCGATTCGACGGAGTCGAAGTGCGTCAGGAAGGTAGTTTGTGCTTATCTGTTGGGGTGTTGCTCTCAATGCTCAATGGAGCGGTTTTGCAACAAAAAAAGCTGTTTTCAGGCCGTCGAGACGTTCAGTATCCCCCAATCTTCGAACCGGTCCTCTCTCATGCGATGGCCTTCTTCGGCTTTTTCCATGATGATTGGAGATCCGGATCGAACACAACTGGATTTGTGCGGATTAATCATATAGAATGATTCAAGAAAATTCACGAAGAGGGAGATATCTTGCAAATGGAATTTCGCCACGTGCATTCGGAAAAGGAACAGAAGGCGGTTATGAACCGTATTTCGCGAGTGATAGGGCATCTCGAGTCCATAAAACAGATGGTGGAAAATGACCGCGACTGCAGCGAGATTCTCGTTCAGCTTTCGGCGGTGCGCTCCGCCATTACCGGGGTCGGCAGGACAGTCATGATGCACCATCTCGAACATTGCATCGTCGACGCCATGCAGAACAATGAACAGGAGCGCATCGAGGAACTGAAGAAAGCTATCGATCGATTTATCAAATAACCCCCCCGCAAGATACGACAGGCCTGTTTCCTCTCTGAATCAGCGTTTGCGTCATCCAGTGGTTGATTCGGCCAAATCTCGGCGTCTGTTTTCCCGCTGATACCATGGATCCGATAAATCATATCCCCCCCCGGGGCTTGTGTGTAACTGTGATTGCCGTAGAATCCATATAGGATATTCGCGCATAAATTTTTTATCGGAGGTGTTGTTATTATGCACATGGGCGACGCGTTATTGTCTCCGGCAGTGAGCGCTGTCATGACGGCCGCCGCCGCCGGGGCCATAGCGTATTCCGCGGTCAGGGTGAAAAAAGAGAGCGACTCTGAGCCCGGCGACAGCGGCGACCGGAAAATTCCGGTGATGGGGGTGATGGGCGCGTTCGTCTTTGCCGCCCAGATGATTAATTTCACCATACCCGCGACCGGGTCGAGCGGACATATCGGAGGCGGCGTGCTGCTCGCCGCGATGCTGGGTCCATCCGCCGCCTTTCTCACTCTTGCGGCCGTGCTCGTGATACAGTGTCTTTTTTTCGCCGACGGAGGCATCCTGGCCCTCGGCTGCAATATCTTCAACATGGGCTTTTTCGCTTGTTTTATCGCGTATCCTCTTATCTTCAAACCGATGGCGAGGAGCGGCGGCGCTAAAAGCGTCACGGCGGCCTCTGTCGCGGCGGTTGTCGTCGGCCTCGAGCTCGGCGCTTTCAGCGTTGTCGTCGAGACGCTGGCGTCCGGCGTTACCGAGCTTCCGTTCGTGACGTTCGTCACTCTGATGCTGCCGATTCACCTTGCCATAGGCGCCATAGAGGGCGTCATCACGGCGGCCGTTCTCTGCTTCGTGCTGCAGATGCGCCCCGATCTCCTCGATTTCGCGCCTCCTCCTCAGGGCAGTCTCCGGGGAGCGATGTCCTTCAAAAAAACGCTTCTCGCGCTCCTGGCGATCGCCGCGTTAGTGGGCGGAGGGTTGTCGCTTTACGCGTCGGGCAATCCCGACGGCCTCGAATGGTCCATGGAGAGGACGGCGGGCACGGCGGAGCTGGAGCGGACCGGCGGCGCTTACGAGACGGCGGCGGAGATTCAGGAAACTACGGCGTTTATGCCGGACTATGATTTCAAGTCCTCCGGCGGGGATGGATCGGCGCTCGGCACGAGCGCGGCCGGCTTGACGGGCGGGGCTCTGACGCTGGCGCTGGCTTGCGCTGTCGGCGCCGTCCTCACTTTCTCGAAGAAGCGCGGGGAAAAAGATGCCAGGGCTTGACTCGGGTTTTTCGGGCGCCGCGTTCGAGCTGAACGCGCTGGCGCTCTCCGCGGAGAGGGACACGGCCGTTCATCGCCTTCATCCGTCAGTGAAGCTCGCGACGACCCTGGTCTACGTGATTGCCGTCATATCTTTCGGGCGTTACGAGATAGGGGCGCTCATGCCGTTTTTTTTCTACCCGGCCGTCCTGATCCCGCTGTCGGAGACGCCGTACAAGGCCGTTTTCAAGAGGCTGCTGCCGGCTCTTCCCTTCCCTTTGTTCGGGGGCTTGAGCAACGTTTTCTTCGACAGGGTCCCCATGTTCTTTGTCGGGGACGTCGCGATAACCGGTGGAGCGGTCTCGTTCCTCTCGATAATGATTAAGACCGTGCTGTCCGTCTCGGCGATCCTCCTGCTGGTCTCGACGACTGGCATAGAGGAGCTCTCCGCCCAGTTTCTGTCTCTCGGCGTTCCCGACGGCCTAGTTCTCCAGTTCGTGCTGACGTATCGCTATCTGTCCGTGCTGGTGAACGAGGCTCGCACAATGTACGCGAGTTATATTCTTCGCTCCGTGGACGCGCGCGGAATCCGGATGAAGGACATGGGCGCCTTCGTAGGCGTTATGTTGCTGCACAGCATCGACCGGGCGGAGAGGGTGTACGCCGCCATGAAATGCAGAGGTTTCTCCGGCGCGTACCCGGTTTCGAGGCGCAGACGCCCGAACGCGCTGGATCTGATCTATCTCTTCGCGGTCTGCGGGGCTATCGTCGCGCCTCTATGCTTTCGGTAACAAATCTCTGCGTCGCCTATCCTGACGGAAACAGGGCGATAGAGGGAGTTAGTTTTGTCTTAAACGACGGCGAGCGGGTCGCGTTGCTCGGCGCGAATGGCGCTGGTAAATCGACGCTGTTCCGGTCGATAATGGGTCTCATGCCGATGTCGGGGGAGATAGCCGCGGACGGCGTGACGCTGTCGAAAAGCACTGTCCAGGAGATGAGGCGGAAGGTCGGAATAGTTTTTCAGAACCCTGACGACCAGCTTTTCATGACCAAGGTGCGCGACGACGTCGCCTTCGGCCCTCGCAACATGAAGCTGCCGGAGGATGAGATCGAGCGCAGGGTGAACTCCGCGCTCAGTCAGTTAAACGCTCTGTGTCTCAAAGACCGCGTATCCGACAAGATCTCCGTCGGAGAAAAGCGGATCGCCGGAATCGCGTCGGTGCTCTCCATGAAGCCGAGCGTGCTCCTGCTCGACGAGCCGTCGTCCTCTCTGGACCCCAGGTCGCGCCGCGTCCTGATCGAAGCGCTTCGGTCCCTTCCTCAGACTATTCTGGTGGCGACGCACGACCTCGATCTCGCCAAAAAGCTGTGTTCCCGCGTAATCGTGCTCAAAGAAGGCCGGTTGTGCGCGGAAGGACGTCCGGACGAAATCATCTCCGACGAGGCGTCGCTCGAACGCTTCGGCCTCTATTGACCCGATAGTT
>JAISQP010000175.1 GCA_031274115.1 Synergistaceae bacterium | reverse complement strand
AACAACGTACTGATCGCTTTTGGGCTGACGCTGCTGGCGGGACTTTCGACCGGCGTGGGCTCGGCGCTCGCGCTTATCGCGAAGCGCGCGAATACCAGGTTCCTCTCGGTTTGCATGGGTTTCTCGGCAGGCGTGATGGTATACGTTTCGTTCGTCGAGATTATCGTAATGGCGAAGGACACGCTTACGGCGGAGTGGGGGACTGTCGCCGGATCGTGGGGGACGGTCGCGGGGTTTTTCGGAGGGATGGCGCTGATTGCCGTTATCGATAAGCTGGTGCCGGAAATGAACAACCCGCATGAACTTCACTCCATAGAGGAGCTGTCGATGACCGCCGACGAGCACGCGCAAAAGCACCACGATACTTCGAAGCTTCACCGCACCGGCGTCTTCACTGCCGTCGCGATAGCGATCCACAACTTTCCGGAAGGGCTGGCCACTTTTACGGCGGCGCTGGTCGAACCCGGCCTCGGCACGGCCATCGCGATGGCCATAGCCATGCACAACATACCGGAGGGCATAGCCGTCTCGGTTCCCATATTCTACGCCACCGGAGACCGCAAAAAAGCCTTCGTCTACTCCTTTTTGTCCGGACTGGCGGAGCCGCTCGGCGCCGTAATAGGATATCTCATCCTGATGCCCTTCTTCTCTCCCGCCCTCTTCGGGCTCCTCTTCGCCGGGGTCGCGGGAATAATGGTCTTCATCTCCTTCGACGAGCTGCTCCCGTCCGCCGAGGAATACGGCGAACACCATCTCACCATATATGGCCTCATAGCCGGCATGGCCGCCATGGCGGTCTCGCTGCTGCTCTTTCTGTAATGGATATCGATAAAGACATGAAAGAGGCCGCGTTTCCGGGAGACGAAGAAGCCTGCCGCGAGATTCTCGAGGTAGGGCGGCGCATGTACGAAAAGAACTATGTGGCCGCTAACGACGGAAACATAAGCTGCCGCGTCGCGCCGGACGTGATCCGCGCCACCCCGACCGGCGTCTCGAAGGGCTTCATGAGGGCGGATCAGCTCGTCAAAATGCGTCTCGACGGGACCGTGCTGTACTCAGGAGGGCTCGAACCCTCGTCCGAGATAAAGATGCACATCAGGCTTTATAACGAAAACCCCGCGATCATGGGAGCGACTCACGCGCATCCTCCGGTAGCCACTTCCTTCGCCATAGCCGGCATAGCTCTCGACAGCGCGATTTATCCCGAAGCGCTCGTGAATCTCGGCGTAGTTCCCTGCGTTCATTACGAGGCGCCTGGTTCGCGGGGCGTCCCGGACTCCGTAGCGCCTTATTGCCGGGATTACAACGCGGTTCTCCTGGCAAACCACGGCGCCCTTACATGGGGCGCCAGCCTCATGGAGGCCTATTTCCGGCTGGAGGCGCTGGAGCACTACGCCGCGATACTGATGAACACGAGCTATATCATCGGCAGAGCGAACTCGCTAAGCCGCGAGCAGGTAATAGAGGCTCTTCAGATACGCGAGCGGCTGGGAATTACCGCCGGCGGCGCGCCCTCTCTGTGCTCGCCGGCGCCGACAAACCTGAAAGACGCCGTCCCCGACCCGACCTCCTGGCTCGATTGACGCCTGACGAATCCGTCGTGCGGGTTTATAATGCACCTATAAACAACCTGTTTTGAAAAGGAGATAATGTTGAATGGAGAAGAGGGAGTACAAGAAGAGCGGCGAGAGCGTTTCGCTTCTCGGGTTTGGCTGCATGAGACTGCCGTTGGCGGATGAATCGAACGGGGTTATTGACGGGCCGCTCGCGAAAAAGATGGTGGATCGCGCTATTTCCATGGGCGTCGACTACTTCGACACCGCTTACCCGTACCACGAGGGTAAGTCCGAGGCTTTTATCGGAGAGGCGTTGAAGGGCTATCCGAGGGAGTCGTTCAAGCTCGCGGACAAACTGCCGACGTGGCTCGTTGAAAACAGCCGGGACGTGCCGAGGTTGTTTGAGGAGCAGTTGGAGAGGTGCCAGGTCGGATACTTCGACTATTATCTCGTGCACAGCCTCAATGCGGAACGCGTGAAAATAGTCGAGGCGAACGATGTATACGGGCAGCTAAAAGAATTCCAAGCGCAGGGGAGAATAAAGCGCCTCGGTTTCTCGTTTCACGACAGGCCCGAGGTACTTGCGGAGATAGTTCAAAAACACGAGTGGGATTTCGCTCAGATTCAGTTCAACTACGTTGACTGGGAGCAGCAGGACGCGAAGAGCGAGTATCTTACCCTGAAGAACGCCGGGGTCCCTATCGTGGTGATGGAGCCTGTGCGGGGCGGAGGTCTCGCGGACTTGCGCGGTGAGGCTGCCGGGATATTGAGGAACGCCGACCCGGACGCCAGCCAGGCGTCATGGGCGATCCGCTACGCCGCGTCGTTTCCGGAGACGCTGACTGTGCTGAGCGGCATGTCCGACATGGCGCAGCTCGATGATAACCTGCGCACGATGAGCGACTTCAGGCCCATATCCCCCTACGAGTACGAGGTCATCCTCGACGCTGTCGCCGCCTACAAGCTCGCTTCGGTGATACCGTGCACGTCATGCAGGTATTGCATGGACTGCCCGAGCGGCGCCGATATCCCGAAGGTGATAGCGATATACAACAATTACCGGAGGTCGAATGAAGGCGCGTCCCGGCGCAAGATGCTGTTCGAGCTGGAGTACGGGATCCTGGGAGAACAGAAGCAGGCCGGCAGATGCGTTAATTGCGGCGCGTGCGTCTCGCACTGTCCGCAGGGAATAGACATACCCCATTGGATGTCGGTGATCGACGATTTGTCGAAGGAACTCGGAGCCGCGTAATCGCCATCCCCTTCACGCAAAATCTTCCGGTTTAGGCGCGCCGTTTATTCATTTAACGTGAATAAACGGCGCGTTGTATAAGTGAGGCGACCGGAGAAGAATATGGCAATCTACGGCTACGCGCGCGTGTCCAGCGCCGAACAAAACGAAGACAGGCAATTGCTCGCCATGCACAATCTTGAAATATCTTTAACGCGTATATTCACGGATAAACAATCTGGCAAGGATTTCAACCGCCCCGCTTATATCGAATTGCTGAATACTTTGAACACCGGAGATTTACTGTATATCAAGAGCATAGACAGGCTTGGGCGCAATTACGACGAGATAAGGGAACAGTGGCGTATCTTGACGAAAGAACGCGGTATCGACATTGCCGTGATAGATATGCCGCTTCTCGATACCCGCCGGGGAAAAGATTTGATGGGGACATTTATCGCCGACCTTGTTCTTCAAATCCTTTCGTTTGTAGCGCAAAACGAACGTGAAAACATCCACAAAAGACAGGCCGAAGGAATCGCCGCCGCCAAAGTGCGAGGCGTCAGTTTCGGCCGCCCTGTCAAAAAGCCCGCCGAAAACTTCGCTTTTCTTGTCAAACAATGGGAACGCGGAAATTTACCAATCGCGGAATTACTCGCTCAATCCGGCTTGAAAAAAGCCACTTTTTACAGACGTTTGCGGGAGCTTCGTATCTCGAGGGGAAAATAACGCTCTATCAAAATGTGTACATTTTGATAGCCATTCTCGCTTCAAAAATTTTATCACAACTCCCCATTAAAACAAGTTAAATTACTTATTTATGTTGTTGCTTGATGTTTTTGGATAAATTTCCAC
>JAISQP010000079.1 GCA_031274115.1 Synergistaceae bacterium | reverse complement strand
ATTCCTGCTTCCTCTGACAGTTCATTTTTTTTTGTGGTTCCTGGCTAATTTATTAACGAACATCTATCCGCCGGAACGCGGCGTGTTGGCGTCGTTTCCGCTGATAGTCTGCTCCATCGTCGAGATTGCCGGTTGGTACGGAGAGGCGATAAGGAACAAAGCCAAAAACATTAAAATTATTCTTCCCTGCCTTAAAGTCATCCTGACGGTCCTCTTGATCGCAAGTTTCTCTAAAAACGTCAGCCTCTACCGGACAAAAGAGTGGAGCGATAATTATATTGTAAAATATCAGGCTTATGCTCATTTTAACGAGAGATCGAGACTCGAAAGCTATCCTTCGGAGTTGTCGTCTGCCGTGTTTTTTTACCGGGAAAAGATTTTTTACGAATATGGATTCGATATTTTAGCGGGAGAATATAGGGGAAAAGGCATATATAACACCGAAAATTTTGACTGACGCGAAAAGTACATGGATTTCGAAACGTTGTTGACAAAGGACGCTCTTTTGGCGAAGATGGCTTAAGGACAGATTGGTAAAGCGCGAGAGGCAATATGTGTTCATGATGGTTTGAGAGAGGGGCCTTAGATGTTTGGCGCGAAGATTTTTAAAATCACAAACATCTTGTCAGTCATCGTTTTTGTTTTGACTATCTATTCACAGCGGCATATGCTCTATTCAAACCCATTTAAACTCGAACTCGCCCTGGAGCAGCCATCGTATGTCTCGACGTCGCCCGAAGGCGTCATGCTCGTAGTCGACAGGAGCAAAACGAGAGTCTCGGTCATCAGGGAAGGGAGCGTGCGCGGTATCGCGAGCGGCGGCGTGGAGACGGAGGGATTCTATTACGCCGAGTACGCCGTTACCGACGGGGAAAAAGTATATATAGCGGACGTCAGGTACGACTCGGTCAGCACCAACATTGCGGCGGAACGCGTCATTCAGTACTCGGCCGACGGGCGTTACGAAAAAATCCTGTTCGAGCGCCTCTATGAGGACGCTCGGGATAAACTCATGCAGTACGGAAACATCCGGTCGCTGCAATATTACGGCGGATCGCTTTTCTTCGTTTTGAAAGGCGCCGACTCGCTTGATTTGCATCGGATTTCTGACGGACAGGTCTCAATCGTCCGAGGTGTTTTATATGACGCGCTTTCGTATGCCGACTCGAGGCATGTGCTGTACGATGCGCCGCAAGACGCCATTTACGTCATGAACCTGCGCTGCGAACTGTATTCCGAATCGAACGGCGTGATGCGGAGCGCGTATGATTGGTCAGGAGACGGACGCGGGCAAATACCGTGGGAGATCGCGACCGGTTCGGGCGGGCGCCTTTTCGCGACGGACCTTGCCGCGTCACGCGTGGTCAGTCTGCCCGAATACGCGGAAGTTTTTAAAACAAAAAGCATCCCCCACGGCATGACGGTCAACGAAAAGGATATCATAAGCGTCGCCGATGCGGAGAGGGTGTATCAGACAACCGGCGACGGCGCGCTTTTATATTCGGGCGATGTCTTCCCCCTGTCGAAGGGCTTTTTACTCGGGCGTTTCGTCATCTGGGGCCTTTTGCTCGCGGTTTTTGCGGAAGCGTCGTATCTTGTCATACGCCTGGCGGCGCGCGCCGCGTCTGAACAATCCAGCGTTCGCGTCAGGCTGACGCTTGCCGTAGGGGTTTCGGTCGTAATCACATCGTCGCTTGTTTGCGCCGGAATATTGAGGTCTGAGAGTGAGCGAATGTCGGAGACGCGTCGTCAGGGCCTCGTTCAACTGGCGCAGGCGATGTCCAAAATCTCACAGGACACTTACGGCGACAGCCTCGAGTCCATCACGTCTCTCGGGGATCACGGGGGCGACGCGTTCAACCGCGTGCGGTCGTTCCTGGCGCCGCCATGCGACTCGGCCGCGCGGGAAGGCGCGTACATGTACTACGCGGTCATGAAATTTTCGTGGGAGGAGGACGCCCTGTACGGCGTCATGGATTACGAGGACACGATACCGACGGTATACCCGATTGGAGCGTTTGCGGGTTCGGGCTACGACGAGATCGCAAAGGGCGACGTCCCGTATATGTATCGGAGCGAGAGCGACGTCTACGGCGCATGGACGTTCGTCGCCGCTCCGGCGTATAACTCTGCCGGGGATATCGTCGGGCTGATCGAGTTCGGCTACAATCTCTTTTCTGACAGGCTCGCGAAGGCCGCGCAGATCAGGGAAACCGCCCTCGGCGCCGCGGTGCTCGTCATAATATTTCTTCTCCTGTCCTCCGAAATCGTGGCGGTGTCCGATTGCGGACGGGATTTTCCCAGGTTGCGCGCCGGTCCGGGCGGCAGCATACCCGAATTCATCCGTTCCGTGACTTTCATCGCCTTCTTCGCCGACAACGTGAGCGCGGCGTTTATCGCGCAGTTATCCGCCCGCGTATATGAGAGCTCGTCCATTGCGCTGCCTATTTCAGGCGCTATGAGCTCCGCCCTGCCCCTGTCGGTCAAACTGTTCTCTGTCGCCTTGTCGTCCGCCGCCGCCGGCAGGCTGATCGGCAGACTGGGGCAGAGGCGTGTTCTCTGCGGCGGTATCCTGGCGCAGTCCGCGGGACTGGCGGTTATCTCGGCAGCCGTCGCCGCGGGCAATTACTGGATGCTGCTCGCCGGCGAGGCCGCGACCGGCGTCGGGCTGAGCCTGAGCACGGTCGTCACGAACGCCGTCCCCATGTGTTTTCAGGACGAGAGTCGCCGCAACAGCCTCCTGGGGGGCGTGAACACCGGCATAATGTCCGGCGTCGTGGTCGGCGCGTCGATCGGCCCGTACATTGCCGAAGTGTCCGGCTATCCGTTTACCTTCGGATGCGCTTCAGCGCTTACGCTGTCCGCCTTGTTCTTCGGATACGCCTGTACTCCCGGAGACGCTCCCGCGATGGCGGCGTCCGCTGATTCCAGGTCAATATCGACGGGGCGGTTCCTGGCGGACCGTCATGTGTGCATGTTCTTCCTGCTTTTGATGCTGCCGTTCAATGTCATCCTTGGGTTTAAGGACTACGTCTTTCCTCTCTATGTCAGCGGGCTTGGCTATTCGGACGTCACAATAGGCCAGGTACTGCTGTTCTCCGGCGCCGCGGCGATATTTGCGGGGGCGCCGCTTGCGGAGTACATCCGGGGGCGCATTGGCGCGAAGTATGGAAACGTCGCCGTAAATCTCGCGTATATCTCGGGGATAATTATCTTCGGCGTTATCCCCTCATTTGCGTCCTCCGTCATAGCGGCGTGCGTGATAAATATTCTGGACGGTTTCGGCATGGTGATACAGAATATTTATTTCGCGACTCTCGGCGTCGTTATCGCTTACGGCGGCGACAGGTCAATGGGCATTTACAACCTGGCGTCGAGTCTCGCCTTGGCGAGCGGCCCGGCTGTCCTGGGGGCCCTGCTGGGGATGGGTTACGACAAGGCCTGTCTGTTGGTGGGCGGCGCTGGAACGATTTTCCTGCTCATCTTCATTATGTTTGGCGTCATGGAAAACCGTTTCGTACGGACGGAAGGAGAGGGACGCGTTTGACCGGCGGAGTCGGGTGGATGGCCGCGGATGACCTGAACGAACTCGTGAGGCTTCACTGCGCCTATATCAACTATGGGTATGGCGTGGCCCCCCGTTTGAAGGAGACGCTGGAGAACCCGGAGAACATCTGCCTGAAGTATACGGCGCTGGGCGGGGCCATGGCGGGCTTGTTGATTTATGTGGAGGGAACGGTGATATTCGGTTCTCATCACGATATCCTCGAAAAAATACGCGAGATTGTCGGAGAAGATCGGTCGTATTCAGGCGAGGCTGTTCTGGTCACAGAGGAGTACAGACACTGGGGCGTCTCCGGCCTGCTATACGCGAGGGCGAAGGAAGAACTGATCCGAAGGGGCGCCAAATATGTCCTTCACGAGCTGTGGGTGACGCCCGACGGGGAGATTCCAGCCATACGCGTACTTGATATATTCGGCGAAAGGATGGATATGGGATACTATAAGGATTTTTACAAGGGTTTTGACCTTTTCGGTTACTTCTGTCCGATATGCGGGCGGAACTGCGTCTGTTCCGCCCAGGTTTTTCTGAGTCGGGTCGAATAGCCGCGCATAGACGGAGATTAACGGAATATGAGTACCAAAACTAAGCTGATCCTGAGTTTTACGACGATAGTTCTGTTGAATATATGTTTTGGGCTGTACGTTGTGCGCTCGCTGTCGCGAATAAACGAGGAGGTCGTGTTCTCGGACGCGTGGGCCGGCGTACTGTCGGAACTCGGCGACCTCGCGATGAATATATCGGCCGCGAGAAGATACGACATCAACTACGCCATCGTCAGGGACCCGCGGAAGCTGAAAAATATTCTGGCCGCGCGAGAGAGCGTAAGTAAGCGTATCGAGGAATATGTAAATAATTATAAAAACTATATTCACACCGTTAAATACGACTCCGAGGCTCAGAAACAACAGGACACAGACGCGATAAACGCCGTGATCGACCGGTGGCGCTCTTACTGGGCGCTGTCGGGAAAAATCATCGGGCTGCTCGACGCAAACTGCGCCGGGGACGCGACGGACCTCATAGAAGGAGAGTCCATGGACGCCTATATCGCCTTGGAATCGAGCGTCAGGTCGCTCGTCGATTTCAACAAAGCCGGCAGCGAAGCGGAGACGAAGACCAGCTCCGAGATATATGAGACGACAATTGAGATGACAATTTTCATGCTCGCTCTGATCAGCGCGCTGTCAGTCGTCATCACGGTCGTCATGTCGAGAAGCATAAGGATTTCCATAGACGAGCTGCTTCGGGTATCCAGATCGGTGGCTGAGGGCGATTTCAGCGTCAGGGCGAAAATTTTTTCGAACGACGACCTGGGGGCTCTGGCCAGTCAGTATAACATCACTGTAGCGAACATCAAATCGCTTGTCTTCGAGCTGGAAGAGAGCAAGAAAGAGGCGCTGCTCGCCAATCAGGCCAAAAGCCAGTTCCTGGCCAGCATGAGCCACGAGATCCGAACTCCCATGAACGCCATACTGGGGATGAGCGAACTCATGGACGCCGACAACCTCAACGACGCGCAGAGAAGTTACCTTTACGATATACAAAAGGCGGGCAGGTCCCTGTTGCAGATCATCAACGATATCCTGGATTTCTCGAGGATAGAGGCCGGTAAGATGGAGATGATCGTGACGGACTTCAACCTCAGAGAAGCGTTCGACAATATATGCTCGATTGGAAATTATCTCGCGTCGGCAAAGGGCCTGAAATTCACGCATAGCTTTGACGGGAACATTCCGGGCGTGCTGCGCGGGGACGAGGTCCGCATCTGTCAGGTTGTGACGAATGTCGTGAATAACGCCGTCAAGTACACGAGAGACGGGTATGTTGACTTGAGCGCGAGGCGGGTATCGCGCTCAGGGGAGTATGTCGCCTTCACCGTGTCCGACTCGGGAATCGGCATAAAGGATGAGGACCTTCCAAAGCTGTTCGGCGTCTTCGAACAGCTGGACAGGGAGAAAAACCGCCGCATCGCGGGCGCCGGGCTCGGCCTCTCCATAACCAAAAAGCTGATCGACATTATGGGCGGGAGCGTCTCCGTCGAGAGCGAGTACGGCAAGGGTTCGACGTTCACGATACTGCTGCCTCTGGTCGAGGGCGACCCTGCCGCCTTGGAAGAGGGCGCCGGACGTCCCATGATCATTGCCGCGCCGGGCGCGAATGTGCTGGTGGTCGATGACAACGCCGTCAACCTCACAGTGGCGAAGGGATTTCTGGCAAGACATAAAATAGACGCGGATACCGCGATGAGCGGGCGTGAGGCCATCGAGAAGCTGCGCGCGAAAAAATACGAAATAATCTTTATGGATCACATGATGCCGGACATGGACGGTATAGAGGCCACAGCGCGCATAAGGGCAATGGGCGGCGTATGCGAGACCGTGCCCATAGTGGCTTTGAGCGCCAACGCGGTGTCCGGCGTGATGGAGACCTTTATCAAATCCGGGATGAACGATTTCATATCCAAACCCATCGAGAGCGACAAGCTGAACGCCGTACTCGCAAGGTGGCTGCCGCCTGAAAAAATAGCAGCCGCGGAAGAGACTGAAAAGAGGGGCGAGGATACCCGACATGACGGGCTGCTCAGCGAACTCCGACGAATCGACGGGCTTGACGTCGAACTTGGGCTGAAATATTCGGGCGGCGGCAGCTCCATGTATATTGAGGTCTTGCGGCGGCTCCGCGATACTCTCGCCGGCCGCGTCGAGGACGTCAGGTCATTTCTGGCCGACGAAAACTGGGGAGATTACTCCATACAGATGCACGCTTTGAAATCGGCGTTCGCGAGCGTAGGCGCGGAGGAGATATCGAAGTCGGCCTATGAACTTGAAATAGCGTCGAAAGAACGAAACACGGCAGTCTGCGCGGAGAAGACCGAAGCCGTATGCCGCGCAATGCTTGCCGTCAGGGACGCTCTGCTTGAAACGTCTCTCTCGTCCGAACCGGAGAAGAGCGCTAAAACAGGGGCGGACGCGGGCCGTATAATAGAGCTTCTCGGCGATTTGAGGAGATCTTGCATGTCATGCAG
>JAISQP010000235.1 GCA_031274115.1 Synergistaceae bacterium | reverse complement strand
GCGGAGGTTGTGGACGCCATTTTTGCGGCGATTCAGGCCGCGCTTTCGAAGGGCGAAAAGATCCAGGCTGTGGGTTTTGGCACCTTTGAAGTGCAGCATCGCGCGGAGCGCAAGGGGCGGAATCCGCAGAACCCGCAGGAGGAGATCAACATCCCGGCGAAGAAGGTTCCGGTTTTCCGCGCTGGCAAAGCGTTGAAAGACGCGGTCAATACCAGCAAGAAAAAATAGCGCTTGGGCGATATTTTTTGCTTTCTTAATGCAATCCAGGGCGATTACCATAAATAGGTAGTCGCTTTTTTTGCGCCGGCCGGTTTCGCGGTTCGCGCGTTTTTTCGGAGGTGTCTTTATGATTCCAGAGACTTTGGAGTGGCGCGGCGAGGCGCTGAGAATCATCGATCAGCGCGCCTTGCCGGATGAGCTCGTTTTTTGGGACTGCGCGACGGTCCGGGAGGTGGCCGAGGCCATTCGCACGCTCGCGGTGAGAGGCGCTCCGGCGATAGGTATAGCGGCCGCTTACGGCGTCGCGCTTGGGGCGAGAGCGGACAGGAACTCCCTCGATTCCGTCATCCGGGAACTTGCGTCGACCCGCCCGACCGCCGTCAATCTCTTCTGGGCGCTCGAACGGATGAGGCGCGTCATAGCCCTTCACTCAGACGCCCCTGACGGTGTTTTGGCGGAGTGTCTTGTCCGTGAAGCCGGGATCATCAAGGCCGAGGATATAGCGAACAACAAAAAGATAGGTTCGCTGGGGCAGGCTCTGCTTCCGGGAAAAGCGGCGGTGCTGACGCACTGCAACGCGGGAGCGCTCGCGACCGGAGGGCACGGCACCGCGCTCGGCGTAATTCGCTCAGCTCGCGAGGCCGGCAAGGAGATAAAGGTGTACGCCGACGAGACGAGGCCGCTGCTGCAAGGGGCGCGGCTGACCGCCTGGGAGCTTTGCGCGGACGGCTTCGACGTCACGCTCATCTGCGACTCCATGGCGGGCGCGCTGATGAAATCGCGCGCCGTCGACGCCGTCGTCGTCGGGGCGGATCGCATAGCGGCCAACGGAGACGCCGCGAACAAGATAGGGACGTACGGGCTGGCAGTCCTCGCGTCTTACCACGGCGTCCCCTTTTACGTCGCCGCTCCGAGGAGCACCCTGGATCTCGCCGTCTCCTCCGGCGCGGATATCCCCATCGAGGAGCGCTTCCCCCGCGAGGTGAGGGAACTGCCGCGAGGGGGGAGCGTTCCTGAGGCGGCGGCGGTCTGGAACCCGGCCTTTGACGTCACTCCGGCCGGACTCATCACCGCGATAATAATGGAGACCGGCGTATACAGGGCCCCGTGGGATTTCAGGGAAGGAGCGGAGATATCAGGACCGGCGCGAGGCTGATGATGGAGATGTACATTGCGAGTTTGCTCCTCTCTTTTTCTTCATAATATATCTAGCCAAGAAGATAAATTTTGTGTATCCTAAGTGAGGCGCTGTTTTATACGCGCCGACATCAGGAGGTGCAGCCGTGAAAATACTTGCCGTCAGCCCGGCTCAGGAATGCACGAAGGTCGCTCTCTATGAAAACTATGATCCGCTCTGGATCGAAATTCAGACCTACGACCCGTCTTTCCTCGGGACATTTCCGAATATAATGTCACAAGAGGAATTCAGGGTCGCCAAGCTCAAGGAGCTGCTCGACGCGAAAGGAGAGCGGCTGAACGGCATACAGGGCTTTGTGGCGACCGGAGGATTGCTCCATCCGATCGAGGGCGGCACATATCTCATCAACATGAGCATGCTGCAGGATCTTCTTAGCTGCAAATATGGGGAGTCTCCGGCCAACCTGGGCGCGCCCCTCGCCATGCGCATGGCGGCGATGGCCGGCTCCAGATACGCGTATGTGGTGGACCCTCCCGTCGTAGACGAGATGGGCGAGTTCGCGCACGTCACAGGCCTCCCGGAGATAAGCCGCTGGTCCGTATTCCATGCGCTGAACATGAAAGCCGTCGCGCAGAGGGAGGCGATCAACCTCGGCAAAAAAATAACCGATTGCAACTTCATCGTGTGCCACGCTGTGGAGACCGTCTCGATAGGAGCTATTGCGGGCGGAAAGGTCATCGAGTCGAACGACGTCAACAACGCGAGCGGCCCCATGTCCCTCTGCCAGTCCGGAGATCTTCCCCCCGCCGCGCTGATAGACCTCTGTTTCTCCGGGAAGTACACCCGCGAAGAACTCAAGTCCCGCGTTCTGAGATCGGCCGGTCTGTTCGCCCACTTCGGAACCGAGGACCTGGGGGAGATATTGAGGCAGGTAGCCTCCGGCGAGAGGAAGCCTAAACTTCTCTTCGAGGCCTTCCTGCACGGCATCGTAAAATATATCGGCGCGTGCGCCGCGGCGCTGCAAGGCAACGTCGACGCCATAATCCTCACCGGAGGAATGGCCGCGATCGAAAATTTCAGCCTGGAGCTGAGCCGGAGAATAAGCTGGATCGCCCCCGTCGTCGCTTATCCCGGAGAGGACGAGACGCTCGCGTTGGTCGAGGGCGCCATTCGCGCGCTGCGGGGCGTCGAAGAGCCGAAAATTTACGCCTGAGGAGATATCCGTAAAATGAGAGTTTTTTCGATAGTAGGTCTTCTGGTCTCCCTGATGATTGTTGGATGGTACAGCGCGTCTTACCTCGTCGCGGCGACGTCCGGCGGACCGCCGGACAGTATCGTCGCGTCTCCCGCGGCCGACGGAACCGCGCCGACGGATCCCGCCGCCCGGATGAGCCCGATCGACAGGGCTCGCGACTTGGCGTCGAAGGACCTGGAGAGACAAAAGATGATGGAGGAGCTTTCCAGAAAATAATAGTACGCTCCTGACCGGCGCAGATTCAAGACCGTGGATTCCACCCACGCCCACAGGGGCGCGTGCGCCCTTGAACCTTGTAATAGTTTTTTATTTCACCCTGCCAGTGGAGGAACCATATTTAAGAGAGATCAATCGACTCCGTTAGCTTTTAACCTCAACGCAAGAATATCCTTCTTTGTTTCGCATTCCCATATCGTCACCGCTATTTAAGTGTTTGCATAAAATATTGATGCGACG
>JAISQP010000205.1 GCA_031274115.1 Synergistaceae bacterium | reverse complement strand
CCTATTGTCAAACCGCGGATGTTGTGATATTGTTCCTTTCGTTCGATCAGGACAATCGTATGAAGCGGGTGGCGTTATGATGAAGGGTATCTCTGTACAATCGGCTGTTTTCCCGGAATTTACCGGTCTTTGGTGGCGGCTCTCATAGCTGCCCGAGGACTCCGTCTGTTCTTGTAACTTTTAAAGGGGGCTCTGAGGGTTTTAAAAATTCCTTCACGAGCCCTTTTGCACGATAAATTCCCGTTACAGGGATATATTTTTACAGATAAGCGAGGGGCGCTCTTTTCGAGGGAGGTCCCTCGCTTTTTTGCGGCGAGCCCGGCATAGGGCCGTCAGAATAAAAACAAGGAAGGGGTAATGAGCAATGGAAACGGTAGGAACGTCGAACAAAAGAGAGTTTGTACAAAGCGAGAGGAAGGGGCTTGGGGTCAAGGAGGTGCTGCTTATCGGCATTTTGCTCGCGGCTGGCGCGGCGCTCAAGTTTTTCGTCGGTTCGGTGATAAACTTTGGGATGAAGCCGAACTTCATCATCTCGATGTATTGCCTCATCATCCTGCTGATCCGGCCTAACCTGAAGGAGGCCGCGATCATCGGGATTCTTTCCGGAGCGGTATGTCAGTTTTTCCCTGGGCAGCCCTATATCAATTTTGTGAGCGAGCTTGCCGGCGCGATCGTGATGTGCGTCTTGACGATGCTGCCCGTCAAAACAGGCCTTGCGCGGGCGAAAACTGTCCTCTGCACCTTTTTCAGCACGCTTGTGAGCGGCTTTACCTTTATCGGGGTGATGTACGTCATGTATTTTTCCGGCGCCGACATCACCCCGACTCCTCTGGCCGCTTTTATGGCGATAATCTTCGGAACCGCCTTTATCAATTCGATCATCGTCCAAGCGCTTTATACGCCTCTCAGGCTCGCGCTGAAAAAATAGGACCGCGAGGCGCCGACGGCTTATGATAAGGATTAGCGGCCTTTCCTTTCGTTACGGCATGGGAGCGAAAAACGCGCTCTCCGATATCTCGATCGAGATCGGCGACGGCGAGTTTATGGGGATTATCGGCGCCAGCGGAGCGGGAAAATCGACGCTCATTTACGCCATAAACGGCGTCGTGCCGCATCATTTTATGGGCGATTTCTACGGGGAAGTGTCGGTAGACGGGCTCGACACCGTGAAAACGAAGCCGGAGGACATCGCGAGGCGCGTAGGGAGCGTCTTTCAGGACATAGACGGACAGATGGTCGCCTCGGTCGTGGAGGACGAAATTCTCTTCGGGCTCGAAAATTTCGGCGTGCCGCGCGAGGAGATGGGACGCCGCGTGGAGAGCGCCCTGTCGTCCGCCGGGATATCGGATCTCCGGTCGAGGGCCATCGGAACGCTCTCCGGGGGACAGAAGCAGAGGGTCGCCATCGCGGCCATAATCGCGCTGAGACCCAAGATAATCGTGCTCGACGAGCCGACGGGGGAGCTGGACCCGCAGTCGAGCAGGAGGGTGTTCGAGACGCTGCGGGAACTCAATGAGAAGCACGGCGTGACGATCGTAATAGTCGAGCAGAAGATCATGCTGCTCTGCGAATTCGCGAAGCGTCTGGCCGTGATGGAGGACGGACGGCTGATCCTGGACGGTCTCGTGAGGGACGTGATGAAACACGCCGGAAGGATGGAGGAAGCCGGCGTCAATATCCCCCGGGTGGCGACGCTCGCGCGTAAACTCCGCGAAAGGGGCCTTTACGACGGAGAGGTCCCTGTCGGCCTTCCGGGGGCGAAAACGATGGTAGAGGAGGCGATTCGCTGTGTTGAGGTTTGAGGGCGTCAGTTTCGGCTACAGAACCGGAAACACGATATCCGACGTGTCCTTCGGGATCGGCCCCGGCGAGTTCGTCGCCCTTTTGGGGGAGAACGGCGCGGGAAAGTCGACGCTGTGCAGACTCTGCAACGGCCTGCTAAAGCCCTCCTCCGGGCGGGTGACCGTCTGCGGGCGCGATACGGGCGAGACCAAGACGAGCCTGATTGCCCGAAACGTCGGCTTTCTGTTCCAGAACCCGGACAGGCAGCTCTGTCAGAACACCGTGTACGGAGAGATCATGTTCGGGCTCGAGTACGCCGTATCCGACGCCGATGAAAGGAAGCGGAGGACGGAGGAGACGCTGGAACTCTTTTCTATCGACGGCGCGCGCGACCCCTTTGGGATGAGCCGCGGGGAGCGCCAGCGTGTCGTGCTCGCGTCCATCCTGGCGCGCGAGCCCCAGCTGCTGATCCTGGACGAGCCCACAACCGGCCTCGATTACCGCGAGTGCGTGACTATCATGGAGATAATCTCGCGCCTCAACGGGGAGGGGACCACGATATTGATGGTTTCCCACGATATGGAGGTGGTCGCCGACTTTGCCCGCCGCGCTCTCGTCTTGAGCGGCGGCCGCCTGATCGGCGACGGCCCGGTGAGAAAAATCATGAAGGACGCGGTTCTCCTCGACAGGGCCTCGCTGCTTCCGGCGCAGATACCGGCTCTGGCTCTGTCGTTAGGCGACGGATTTTCCGACGTCTTCACGCTCGGCGAGATGACGGAATTCGTCGAGCGCGCCAATCGCGGGAACAGGGGGAATGTGGCGTGAGCGATATTCTCGGTTATTCGCCCGGCGAATCGGCGTTTCACAAGCTGAACCCGCTGACGAAGCTCGTCACGTCGGCGGAACTCTGCGCGGCGTGTTTTTTGACCCAAAGCCATCTCCTGATCGCCGGCGTCGTCCTCCTGAACCTCTGTCTTGCCGCTTCCGCCGGGGGCGCGAGGCGCTCTCTGGAAACGCTGCTGTCGTTCGCGAAATTTTCCGCCTTTCTCTTTCTCCTGCAGGTATTCTTTGTGCGAAGCGGCAACGTAGTGCTCTCCCTGCCTTTTGACGTATACGTCACCGACGAGGGAGTTTCGTTCTCGCTCCTTTTCGTGCTGCGTTTTATGGCCGCCACGATGCCGCTCGCCCTGACGCTGTCGGCAACCCCGGTGAGCGACATCTCGAACGCGCTTGTCCTCTATCTGCGCATACCTTATAAATACGCGTTCGCGCTCACTACGGCGATACGCTTCATCCCGCTTTTCTCCGAGGAGATGGCCGCTATCATGGAGGCGCAGACCGCAAGAGGGGTTCAGTTCGATACGAAAAACTTCTTCAAAAAGATAAAGCTCCTGCTCCCGCTTTGCGTCCCGCTGCTCATCTCATCGGTGCGAAAGATAGAGAGCAGCGCGATATCCGCCGAGCTGCGCGGCTTCAACCTGAGAACGCGCCTCTCCGGCTACAAAGAATACCGTTTTTCCGTAAAAGACGCCGCCGCCGCCGCGATTTGCGCCCTCCCCGCCGCGCTCGCCTTCGTGATCTAATTACGATCTCAAATCAAATAGTCCTTTATTTGATTTGAGATCGTAATGCGGGAGAGGGATTATGATAATGTCAGAAAGTTTGTCGTGCTCAGGTTTATCGGGAATCCTGCGATCGCGGGACAAAGACATCAGTTTGGATTTGAGGAGGGAAAACCTGTAGAAAGGGAAGCGGATACATATGCCCAGGGTATGAACAAAAGTGGGGAACGATTTGTGGCCTCGGCGCGTATTTGCTTGATTCGCAACACTGGTTGCACGCGCTATTGAGTGAGTGAGACTCAAACACCATTGAAAAAATCGCGCCCTCCCGATCTCCGCCGAAACGGCTGTAACCACAGCGGATATGTGACAGAGAACAACATGCGGAGGCGACGGCGAGGATAACGACGGATGATCGTCGTTTCAAAGGTACTGTTCCTTGAAGCGCATGGGGGACAATATCTCCGGCCGTTCACAATCCACACAGCTAAAATCCTTGTCTCCGCTTACTAGAACATCGATGTCAGCGTCAATTGCGGAGACGAGAACGGGGTAGTCGTCCTCATCTCTGATAAGCGGTAATCCAGCTTTTACAATCTTCAAAGGCGAGTAAACCAATTCATAGGACAACTCCCTCAGGAACTCGTCTAAATCGTTCATCTTATGATTGAATTTTCGGCGGAATACGATAAAAAGCTCTTCCAGGGAGAATGTGCAGATACAAAGGTCATATCTCGACATTATTTCTTTGAGTATCTCCGATATACTGCCATTTCGAAATAAAGCGGCGGAGACAAGAATGTTGGTGTCAACCATTACGCGCATATCGTTCGTCGTAAAGCTCTTTTCTTACGTCTTTACATAGGCGGGCGACATCTTTCTCATCGTTGACTCCCGCTTTTTCGGCCTCTCCCTCCATAGCCGACTGCAATTTTTCCAGGGCTATTCGAGACGAGTTCAGGAGTATTACCTTGTTTCCCTCCTCGAGAAACATGACCTTGTCGCCCTCTTTAATCCCGAGTTTCCGGCGTATTTGTACCGGAATGGTGATTTGCCCGCTCGTAGTAACTTTTGCCAGCTCCATATCCGTCATGCCTCCTTAAAAACCTTAAATTCATTATAACATCAAACAGTATATTACCAGAGAGAGAAACTCCCCCATTCAGGGGGCGACGGCAGTCCTTCGTTTATGGCCTCGTTTATGGCGAAGAGTGTCGCGTTCTCCACGGACCGCAACCTGTCGAGGCAAAGTGCCCGGGTCAGAGCTACGCAAAGATAGGAAAACGCTGATTAAATCGCTAAAACGACATTTTGCTACTTGCGAATACAGAGACCATCGGGGTTTTAATCGTTATCCTTTAGGCGTCTAACAAGAAATCAGCCTTGGATTATTCTGATGCGCCCGCCCTGCGCCGCTCCGCGGCGTCAAGTTTTTTACTTGACGCCGCGGAGCGGTTAGCATATAATCCCCGTCGTGGAGTGATGCGATTTGTCATTTTCCGGGGATGATCTCTTACTCGAACAGCGCGTCAGATTCGGCGAGCTGTATGATATTTACTCCTCTCTTTTGACCGAAAAACAGCGCGTTGCCTGCGAGTTCCTGCTCAAGGGCGATCTCTCGATCGCGGAGCTGGGCGAGGAGCTTGGGACGACGAGACAGGGGGCGCACGATCTCGTGAGGAGGGCCCGCGATTTTCTGGAGGGTCTGGAGCGCGATCTTGGGCTGCTCGGCCTGAGGAGTCGCTGCGAGGAGCTTCGGGAATTCGCGAGGGCGCGCGGGGATTGTCTTCCGGAGGAGCTGCTCGTCATGACGGAGGCTTTGCTTCCGGATAATTCGGAGGGTGGAACGGCAGATGTTTGAGGCGCTGAAGGAACGGTTCGAGAGTGTGTTTTCATCCCTCAGAGGCAGGGGCAAGCTGACGGCGGACGACGTAGGCGCCGCGCTGCGCGAGGTTCGCAGGGCGCTTCTGGAGGCCGATGTCAACTACAAGGTCGTGAAGGACCTCGTTGACGCCATAAAACAGCGCGCCACCGGCGCGGACGTGCTGAACTCGATCACGCCGGCGCAGCAGGTCGCGACTATCGTCTATGACGAGATGATAAACATCATGGGCCGCGCGCCGGCGCCGATGACGATTTCGCCGAAGCCGCCGACGGTGTACATGATGGTTGGGCTGCAGGGCTCCGGCAAGACGACGACGTCGGTCAAGCTCGCGAAGCGGATGTCGAAGTCTCACAGACCGCTCGTTGTTGCCTGCGACCTGCGCCGCCCCGCCGCCGTCGATCAGCTCCGAGTGCTCGCCGAGAAGGCCGGCGTGGCGTTCTTCGGGCCGGAACAGGGGGAGAATGACCCCGTCGCTGTGGCGAGAAAGTCCCTCGCTTATGCCGAGGATCACCTCTGCGACCTGATACTTCTCGACACTGCCGGGCGGCTGCAGCTCGACGACGGGTTGATGGCGGAGCTGGAGACGATGAAGCGCGACGTCCCTCCGTTCGAAATCCTGCTTGTGGTCGACTCCATGACAGGGCAGGAGGCCGTTGAGGTCGCCGCCGCCTTCAACGGGCGGCTTGGGCTGACCGGGGTTGTGCTGACAAAGATGGATGGCGACGCGCGGGGAGGCCCCGCGCTTGCGATAAAGGCCGTGACCGGCGTTCCGGTGAAGCTTGCCGGGATGGGTGAGAGGGCGGAGGACCTCGAGGTCTTCGACTCGAAGAGGATGGCGTCGCGCATCATGGGCATGGGCGACATGATGGGGCTCATGGAGAAGCTGGAGCAGTCCACGACGGACGCCGACGCGGAGCGCATCGCGGAGAGCTTCAGGAAGAGCAAATTCACGATGGAGGACATGCTCATCCAGCTTCAGCAGGTCAAGAAACTCGGCCCTCTGGACAAGGTTCTCGAGATGCTTCCGATCCCCGGCGGAGCAAAGGCCTTCAAGGGCGCCGATATGGACATGTCCCGGCTGAAATACTTCGAGGCGATAATCCTGTCGATGACGAAAAAGGAGCGCAGGTCCCCGGATATAATCAAGGGGAGCAGACGCAGACGGATAGCGGAGGGTTCCGGCACCAGCGTTCAGTTGGTGAACCAGCTTCTCGCGCAGTACGAGCAGATGAAGACGATGATGAAATCGCTCGGAAAGATGAACCCGAAGTCGTTCAAAGTGGCGGGAGCGTTAAAAAACCTGTTCAAAGGCTGAAAAAAACTTAGGAGGTGTGTTAATACAGATGGCAGTTCGTATTCGTTTGGCAAGGCACGGAAAGAAGAAGGCCCCGTTTTACCGTCTGGTGGTCGCGGATTCGCGTTCGCCGAGAGACGGGCGCTTTATCGAGATGCTGGGGACGTACAACCCGATGACGGACCCCGCTGACGTGAAGGTGAACGAGGAGCGCGCTTTGCACTGGCTAAGCGTGGGCGCTACTCCCTCGGAAACGGCCAGGGCCCTGCTTCGCAAGGCTGGAGTGTGGGACAGATTTGCCGAGAGCAAGGCAAAGAAGGCCGAGTAGGGTAGCCGGTTTCGAATGCCTGATTACGGCGGCATCGTAGAGTATATAGTAAAAAGGCTCGTCAACCAGCCCGACAAGGTCTCGGTGACCAGCGAGCGCAACGACGGCGGAGCGGTGATGGTTACGATCTCGACCGCCTCGGATGACGTGGGGCGGGTTATAGGCAAGCGCGGGACTACCATCAACGCTATCAGGCTGGTTGCCAAGGCGGCGGCGGTGAAGCCGGGCGAAAAAGTAGATGTCGACCTCGCCTGAACGCGAAAAACGCCCGGCCCGCACCATGATAGGAAAGATAATCGGGGCTCATGGAATAAAGGGCGTTTTGAAGATTCACCCTCTGACCGACTTCCCCCGGAGGTTCTTCGACATGAAGAAGCTTCGGATCGAGAGACCGGGTAAGCCATCCAGGGAACTCGATGTGCTGAACGTCGCCCTCCACGAGGGCAAGGGACAGATACTCGTAACGGCTCTCGGCGTGAACGACCGTGACGCCGCGGAAGAGCTTTCCGGCTGGGTTATCACGGTTTCGAACGAGGAGCGCGCGGAACTGCCGGAGGGAGAGTATTGGATAGACTCGCTCATAGGCCTGGACGTGAGGGACATGGAGAGCGGGGATTGCCTCGGGGTAATCGACGACGTCATGCAAACCGGCAATCACGACGTCTATCAGGTCAGCACTCCGGACGGGCCCCGAATGATCCCGGCGGTCGCGGAGGTTGTCAGGGAGATAGACCTGGAAGCCGGGGTAATGAAGGTTACACTGCCGGAGGGGCTTTGGGATTGAGCGAAGCCGGAGTCGTTCGGATCGCCGTCGTCACCGCCTTCCCGGTTTTTGTCAGGAGCTATCTCCAGTCGAGCGTCCTGGGAAGAGGGATCAGGTCCGGAAAGCTGGAGGTCTCGGTGGTCGATCTCAGGGATTTCGGCTTGGGCTCGTACCGCCAGATAGACGATTACAGCTTCGGAGGGGGAGGCATGGTTCTCATGCCCGGCCCTCTCGAGTCGGCTCTCGACTCGATCGCGGGGAAGGAGGACAGATTTGTCCTCTGCCCGACGCCGCAGGGGGTTCCACTTCATCAGGATCTTGTGGAGGACATGTATCGGGTTTCGCGCGTGAAGCGCCTCGTGATAGTCTGCGGGCATTACGAGGGAGTGGACGAGAGGTTTGTCCGGCGCTGCGCGGACGTCGAGTTTTCTCTCGGGGACTTCGTCCTCACCGGCGGGGAACTCCCTGCGCTCGCTATGGTGGACGCCGTCTCACGCCTCGTAAGCGGAGTCGTCGGCAACGGGCGGGCTGTGGAGGAGGACTCGTTTTTCTCCGGAATGCTCGATCATCCGCACTATACGAGGCCCGCGAGCTATAAAGGCGACGCGGCGCCGGACGTCCTCACGGGGGGCGACCATGCGGCGATCGAGTCGTTTCGCGGGGACGAGGCCGTGAGGCGAACTCTCTCGCGCAGGCCCGACATGATTGCGCGGGCGGCCATAGCGCCGTATCTGAAACGGGGAGCGTACCTGATTCAGCTTCATCATTCCGTGCTGGACAGGTCAGGCGGGAAGAGCGCGACCGCGATCACCGGCATGGACCTGCACGACATAGCGAGGGCCTGCAGAACTTACGGGATAAAAAAGTATCTCGTGGCGACCCCGCTCGCCCCTCAGCGCGAGATGGCGCGCAAGATCGCGTCCCACTGGCTGGAAGGCTACGGGGCCACGTTCAACCCGGACAGAAGAGAGGCGATGAAGCTGATAAAGACATGCGCCTCCCTGGACAGGGCTCTCGGCTGGATAGAGGAGCGGGAGAAAGCGCCGCCGTTTACCGTTGCCACGACGGCAAAGCCGAGGGACGGGGCTATGAGCTGGACGGGCATAAAGAGGACGATCCTCGAGGTCGACGCCCCTGTGGCGTTCATCTTCGGAACCGGCTTCGGCCTGCACGAAGAGGTCCTCTCCCGAGCGTCGGCGGTGATGACGCCGATATCCGGCGCGACGGGCTACAACCACCTGTCCGTCAGAAGCGCGGCTGGAATAGTGCTGGACAGGTTTTTCGGTTTCAGGTAGTTAATTACGATATACGATTCGGAAAGGAGTCAATACGAATGATCGATCCCAGAATGGCGCTTGTCGAGAAGCGTTATCGCAAGCAGGACGGGGAGATACCGGCCTTCAGGGCCGGCGACACCGTCAAGGTGCACGTTAAGGTAAAAGAGGGAAACCGGGAGCGCATCCAGGTCTTCGAGGGCGTCGTGATAGGCCGTCAGCATGGCGGGCTGCGCGAGAACTTCATCGTTCGCAAGGTTTCCGGGGGCATCGGGGTTGAGAGGATCTTCCCGCTTCACTGTCCGACGATCGACAAGATCGAGGTCACGAGGCTCGGCAAGGTGAAGCGCGCCAAGCTCTACTACCTACGCAAGCTCAGCGGAAAGGCCGCCCGCATCAAGGAGCGCAGAGAATTTTAAGGAAGCAGCGAAGTGATATAAAAAACAAACGGGAGTCCAGAGGGCTTTGCCCTCTGGCAGGGTTTGGGACGGAGTCCCAAGGTCCGGTTTTTTATTTTTGCGTTCTTTTCTACCTCACCAGGCTGAGGATATTGGCGCTGACCTGGTTTGCCTGGGCGAGCATCGACGAGGCGGCCTGAGAGATGATGTTGAGCCTCGTGAACTGCATCATCTCTTTCGCGAAGTCCGCGTCTTTTATGCGCATACGCGAGTCAGTAAGGTTCGTCGACGCCGTGGAGAGATTTTCTATCGTGTGTTCCAGCCTGTTAATCTGCGCGCCTATTATGGCCCGCTGAGTGGAGACCTTTTTTATCGCGCCGTCGAGCCTGGTGAGGCTCCTCGCCGCGTCCTCCCTGCTTCGCGTTTCGAGGTTCTGGATGCCCAGGGCTTTCGCGGTCATGTCGCCGAGGACGAGGATCGTGTTCTCGCCCTCGTTTGCGCCGATCTGGAGGACCGACGAGTTGTCCGCGAGGTGGATGAAGCGGGAGAACGTCTCGCCTGGACCAGCGCCGTCGTCGTCCTCGTACGCTTTCACTTCGAACGCGCCCTTTGCTCTGTCGTAGTCCAGCTTCTTTATGCCGATGACCGCGTCGATGTCGAGCGCGACGCCGGGCGATATGACGTCGTAAAGCGTCTGTCCGGGGTTGACTCTGATGCCGCTTGCGATCTGCCTGCCGCTGTGCGCGTCGGTTATATCGATCTCGAACAGCGCGTCCGCTGACTCCTGTATCGTCGTGAAGGCGAGCGCTTTCAAAAGGTCCTCGCTCCCGAAGAAGGAGAGGTCGTATTCCTTGCCCGGCAGCACGGAATGGGCGAGGAACGTCCCGGCCACCGCCTCGTTCGCGCTTTCTCCCGGGACGGTATTCACGAACTGGAATATCTCGTCCTTGTCGTGGTTCTCGTGCTGAGCGATTGTGCCCTCTATGGAGTCTTCGTCGATGTTCCCCAGCCCTATCAGGAGCTGATCCAACATCTGCCTGGACAGATGGAGCGCGATTTTGCCAAGCTCGTCTCCCGAGTAGAGCCGCACGGTCATCTCTCTGTCGCCCATCTTTATCGTGAGGCTCTCAGGGCCGTTCTCGAGCATGAACTTTCCGTTAGCGTCCCAGAACTGCTTTATATCCTCGAGCCTGCTGTAGTAGTGCGCCACGCCGGCGTCCATCCCGGCCTGATAGACGCTGGTGAACGTCGCGGCGTTGGGGGACGGGGTCTGGGCTATCCCGGCGCCGTACGTGAGGCTGACAGCGCCGTCCATCACCTGATCGTCCTGGAAGTGCGCGCTGTCCGGCTGGTAGAGGTTGTTTGCGATCTGGTAGATGCGAAGATCGGTCGTGACGTTCGCTAACGCGCCGTCGTTAAAACGGAAGGAGTGAGGCATTCCGGTTCCTCGGTAGTCGGAGTAGAGCGCTATCTCGTCGAGACCGGCGTCGGTAGCCCCGCTCGAATTCTGCCCGCTTGCGGTGAGAGACGCGGTGAAGCGGTCGCCCGCTTTCCACTCGACTCCTGTGTCCTTGATCTCGAACTTGTCGAAGAAAAGCCCGGGGAATAACGTTATGTCTCCAAGAACCGTTATATCGTCGTCGGACGAAGAAGCGTCGAAGAGAACCAGTCCCGGCGCGCCTGAGTTTTCGCCGAAGGAGAGCAGGAACTCCTCGTCCTCCGCGTAAGAGTAGTTCCCGCCGGTGTCCATTATATGTCCCTGTATGCGAACGAGAAGCCCGTCGCTCCTCGCCTCGAGAACGTCGAAGATGAGCGAGGCGTTGTAGGGGTTGGGGGTATTGGGGGTAGCTCCGTTCAGCATGTTTGTATATATGATTTCGCCGAGGTAGTCGTTTACGTTATTTGTGGGATTATTCTCCAAATCCTGGATGTAGGCGCTCGTCCAAAGTCCGCTGGCGAGAGGCTCTCCCGTGCCCTGATTGTTGACCTGCACGAGAATCCAGTAGGCGTCAGCGTCAGTGACAGGGTCATATTGGCCCGGCGCGCCGGCGTCGCTGTCGGGGTTGAATCCCGTAGTATTCATGATGACATCGCCGCTGTACTGGCTGCCCGTGTTGCGATCGATTATGCGGCCTTCCACGTTCATGGCGGCGGGGGTCGCGTCGTTCGCGAACCTGTACTGAGTGGAGCTGTCCCAGCCGACGCCGCCGGAGCGGGCGAGGTCCGCGTATACTGAAACGTTTTCGTTCGACTCGAACGCACTCGGCACGGCGCTGGTGTTCACCGAGTCGAGCTTCGCCGCCGCCGCGACATTTATCACGAAGGTGTCGCCAGCCGAAAGACCGGCCGTGTTTATATTCAGCCGTGTGAAA
>JAISQP010000115.1 GCA_031274115.1 Synergistaceae bacterium | reverse complement strand
ACCGGACGGCACTGGGTTTCTCTTCAGCGATTACTCCGCGGATGAACTGGCGCAGGCGACTTTCCGCGCGATAGCGGCATTCAGCGATAAATCGCGATGGAATACGGTAATTAAAAACGCAATGATGTCCAATTTTTCATGGGCCGCCTCCACAGACGCTTACATAAATCTCTATGACAACCTTGTAAGCGGTAATTTACCGGCCTAAAAAATTACGTTAGTGTTTATACAGGGAAACGCTGATTAAACAGCGAAAACGTCATCTGGCAGTTACGAACGCGGGGGCAGACAGGCTTTAATCTTTACACTTCAGGCCTCTAACGATAAATAAGCTTTTTCATGAACAATTTATCGAAAAAGAGTGGGGGAAGTGATTTCGATGATACACGGAAGATATGGACGGGTGCTGGCAATAGTTCTGGCCGGGGGCAAGGGCGAACGCCTGATGCCTCTCACGCTTTACCGCGCGAAGCCGGCCGTTCCCTTCGCGGCGAAGTATCGGATCATCGACTTCGCTCTGTCAAACCTCGTGAACAGCGGTATATATTCCATTTACTGTCTCACTCAGTTCAAGAGCCAGTCGCTTCAGGAGCACATCACGCAGGGATGGCAGTTCGGGGCGGCGTTGAGGGGGCGCAATTATTTCGTCAACGTGGCGCCCGCTCAGATGTGGAACGACGAGAGGTGGTACGAGGGCACGGCGGACGCGATATATCAGAACCTGCACCTGCTCACGATGTTCAACGCCGATTACGTCTGCATATTCGCCGCCGACCACATCTACAAGATGGACATCGAGCAGATGCTGGCGTTTCACGTCAATAACGGCGCGGACATCACCATAGCCGCGAACAGGGTCCCGAGCGCGGAAGCCGTCCAGTTCGGCTGCATATCCGCCGACGAGCGCGGCGCGGTCGACGGGTTTATCGAAAAACCGCCCGTTCCCCCTGAGATAAAGTCGAGTCCCGGCTACAGCTATGTCTCGATGGGAAATTATATCTTTTCGAGGGAGACCCTCGAGGAGGCGATCCTGACGGACAACGCCGACAAGGAGAGCAGCCACGACTTCGGAAGGGATATCCTGCCGAAGCTCTACAAGGAGTGCAAGGTGATGGCCTACGACTTTTCGACCAACGTGCTGCCCGGCATCGATAAGCCGTACTGGAAGGACGTTGGCACGCTCAAGGCGTACTGGGAGGCTCACATGGACCTCTTGCAGCAGCACTCGGCCCTCACTCTCTACAACTCGCAATGGCCCGTGCGGACGGTGTCGTTCTCCGACCCGCCCGGCTTCACGTATCCGGCGAAGGGGATGAGTTCGTCCGTCGAAGGCTGCCTTCGGGCCGAGGCGAGCCAGGTCCTCGGCGCCGTGGTTCACCGCTGTGTGCTGTCGCGGCACTGCATAATAAACGCCGGTACTGTGATGGAGGAGTGCATCGTCGGGCAGGGCGTGGTGGTGGGAGAGAACTGCAAAATCCGAAGGGCGATAGTGGACTCGCACAACGTAATTCCGCCCAACACGGTTATCGGCTACAACTCCGACAGCGACGCGGAAAAGTATTTTTTGGACAAGGAGTCCGGCCTGGTGGTGGTCCCGATGCCGAAGATACAACTGAGGCGGAACCTTCAGCTTGCCGCTAACTCCAGGTTCGACGACGATATGAGCTTCTCGACGTTTTGAGCGGTGACGGTACTTTGGAGACGCTTATCATAAAGCGCAGAGGGTTGCTCCGGGACCAGTGGTATCACGGGTTGTGCGCCTTGTTCTTTACCTTTCTTTCGTTTAGTATTCTGTTTGTCTCTCATGACGTCGCGGAACTCGCGACATTTACGGGCGTTTTGTTCGTCATCTCGCTCGCTTTTTGGGTCGTATTGATAAGGCGGATATTCGCCGGGAGCGCCTGTTTCGATCCGGCGGCCGGCGTCGTAACCTTTAAAAAAATTTTCAGCAGACCGAGAAAATTCAGTTTCAGCGAGATCGCGGGTATAGCGCCGATGACTTCGAAATACATTTTTTTGCCGTTTCTGACGAGAGAGGGCTATTGCGCGGTTTTGCGGGGTGATCCCGTATTCGGCGCCATCCCGCTCTCGACTTTTTTCCCGAAAAAAAGCGCAAAACTTCGCCATTTTCGCGAGTCCACCCTTCCAAGGCTGGAGGCGATGCTCCGCGAGTCGGGCGAAGCGCCTCCCGTTGACGCCGCGCCGCTCGATTCCGTCGGCTATACGAAGATAGGCGGGCGTTATATAAAAAGCCGCGTGAAAAATTGTTTTATCCTCCTCTTCGTCTCAGTTCTGCCGCTTCTGATAATGGGAGCGTACTTCCGACACCGCTTCGCTTACGACCATGACGTGATTAGAGCTATAATCGCGGCTGCCGCGTCGGCCGTCTTCGGAGTCGTCTTCACCGGTTTTTTTGCCCCTCGCTCGATAGCCGTCGATCCGACGAGGCGGACGGTGGAGTTGGAGAAGGGCCTGATCGCCGGAAGGATAAAGACTTACCCTTTTTCGTCCGTTCTATCCTTAGAGGTGACGAGCTTCCAGGGGAATTTTTTATTCTCGAACATGCGCGACCTGTCCATAAGATTTGAAGGCGTGAAGAGACCTTGCGAGATATCCCGCGGCTGGCGTCGTTCGAGAGCGAGTATGAACGCGGAGCTGTTCAGTCTCCTTGCGCTCTTCGGCGAGGATTCGGCCGGGAAGATCTCGTATACGGAGAGAAGAACATAGGCGCGGGCGCTATGATCGGACTGTCCTCAATAAAAAAATTTTCCATTTTATCCGCGCTGTTCCTGCTGGCGCTGTGCGGATACGCTCACGCCGCCGTCGATTTCGCGCCGGACACCCCCGCGCTGCAGGGCGGTTTCGGCGGAGAGGTTCTGCTGCGCGCGAGTTACGCCAGGCTCGAGGGGGAGAGGTTTAAAACTCTCGGAAACCCCTACCTGATATGGGAGTCCGACGCGACTCCCCAGGGCGGGCTTCGTCTTATGCTGGTCTGCGGCAAGATAGCGACGTCGGCTTCATCGGGCTTGTATGATACGATGGGAAACGTCCGGCTCCTTCTGGTCCGCGAACGGGCGGACGGGGCCATAGAGCTCGCTCGACAAGTCAAGCTGGGCGACGGCGCCTTTCCGGAGCTTCTTGCGCCAGGGTCGGACGGCGGACGCGGGATCTCTGACTTCATGGTGAGGATTATCCGAAGCGGCAACAACACGGAGGCATTCGCGTATTTTCTCGACGCGGACTCCGCGAAGCTGACCGAGACTCTGCGAGTGAACCGATTGTTTCCCGTAAAAATAGGCGTCAGGCTTCGCGGGAAGCTAACCGAGGGCGGTTTTGCCGAGGTTGTGTCGGTCAGCCCGGACAAGACCGCGAGGGTGGACCTCTCCGAGGCCATGGACGCTCTTGTCGAGGACGGGCTTTATCAGCTCAACGCGCGCCCAATCCCCTCTATGAGCAGCCTTTCGTGCGTCCGCAACGGCTGGGAGGGCGAGGAGTTCAGCATGGGCGCAGACGGCCCCGAGTTGAGAGTCGGGCTTTCACTGGTCACTCCGTCCAGGAAACAAGTGGTGAACGCGACAGCCGTGCTCTCCAAAAATTCAGGCGGCAAATGGGCCGTGACAGACTACACCTTCGAGCCCTTCCTTCCCTATAGGTCATGGTAATTTAAGCGTCTGTCCCGGGCGCGTAATATAACCGCAAACGCGAATCAAGCGGTCGGCGTTTCTGCCGCCCCGCCGCGTTCTCCCTTTCAAACGGGTGTTTATACCATTGTCCGACATCCACCGGACATCGTTAGCTTTTAACTTGAGGCCACTGATTTCAAATTAGTATGAAATAGTGAGTATTGCCGTTGATGAAGCTTGACGTTTAGCCGCGCCGCGCGGTCTTGGCTTTTAACCGTCATTTAACACCCCCTTTGTTCCCTTTCGTCTGTTTCGTTTTAACAGTTTAATTCCGAGATACTCATTAAATTTTAAAATAAATCTTCTTTTTCGGGCCGGTTGTATTTCGGGCCCTTTTTATGCACTTAACATAGTAGAGGGCGGGGCCCCGCCGGCTCATAGGGAACACGGGGAAGCGCTGACGATAAGTCGGCCTTCGCGGACTGAGAAGGGAGATGAGGTAAAAATGGCGAATCTTTCACCGATTTCGACAAAGATCTCGTTCAAGCTTGACACCGGAGAAACGCGGGAGGGCAAGGTTGTGTACCGCTCCGTGAACATCGGGAATATTGACGACGCTGTTGACGTGGACGACCTCGGCGCGGTGGCGTCGAGCTTGAGGGAGCTTCTGGGGCATCCGACCGAGAGCGTCACGATCACCCGCAACGAGCTGCTCGGCCTGTAGGCGCGGCGAGACGAAACGACTGGAGGCTGAAAACATGGACACGATCACGAGGACTCTCAGCATGAAGTTCGGCACGGACGACGGAAAGGCCAAGAGCATATCCCTTACGCCCTGCAAGGATAACCTCCTGGCTGAGGACGTCATGGAAGCCATGGATACGATGATCGACAGGCAGATCTTCAAGTTTGGTCTCGCCGTTAAAGCCGGTGCGACGGTGACCGAGCGCAATGTGACGAAGCTCTTCTAGCAAGAGCCCGGATGCAAGGGCCGCGAAAGCGGCCCTTCGGTTGTTTCGCGCTGTGCCGGGGAGGAGGCGTTAAAGATGGAAAGTTTCATTGCCGATGTTTTGCAGGGTTCGTTTTCCGTGGCCGTAGCCGCTTATCTGCTGGTGAGGATGGAGTCGCGCCTGGACGGCCTGACGAACGCGATAGTCAGGCTGAACGCTTCGATAGAGCTGCTGGTTGGAGGCGGGGGCGGCAATGCTCGCGAGGACGCGGAGTAGCCCGGCGGGCGTGAGGGCGCTGAACGACTTCGCCCTCGCGCCGCACTTTCGGCTTTACGAGTTCGAATGCCGGTGCTGCGGGCGCGTGACCGTCGCAAGCGTTCTGCCTGAAATGCTGGAGGAGCTTCGCGGCGCTTGGGGCAGACCGCTCGCGATAACGAGCGGATATCGCTGCGCCTCGCACAACGCCGCGGTAGGGGGCGCTCCCCGCAGTCTGCACATGGCCGGGCGCGCCGTCGACATAAGAGCGTCTGTGAGCGAACAGGCGAAGTTGAAGACGCTGGCTCTGGTTATCGGTTTTTATGAGATATTGCCGGGAAATATTAAAAATTACATTCACCTTGCCTGTAAATAGGAGAGGAGTGATATCAGTGGCGGACCGACGCGGGGACGGCTTGACGAAGGGCGGCGGGGAGGAGCTGAATCTGAATCGCGATAGGAGCAACAGGGAGATAGCGGGTTTGATCCGTCAGTTTGCCCCGCTAGTCTCTATGACGGCCAGAAGGTTCGAGGGGCGCGGGGCCGAGCGCGAAGACCTGGCGCAGGAGGGTTATCTCGCCCTCATCGAGATAGCGCGCCGCTCGGCAAAGAGGCGTCTGGCGTACCGCCTCTCCAGCGGTATTCCGTGGAGAGTGAGGGCCGCCGCCTCCCGCATGAGGCGCCCCGAGGCGGAACGGCCGCTCGCTTCCGAGGAGGACGCGCCGGAGTCGCCGGAGCTTTCGATAATGGACGAGCGAACGGTGCGGGACTTCGAGGAGCTGGAGATCTTCGACGCGATGGAGCGGCTCTTATGCGAGACCGACCTTGCCATAGCGAAAGCCTCGGCCAGGGGCCTCACTCAGAGCGAGATAGCCGAGTCGATGGGTGTCAGCCAACAAGCGATAGCCCGCAGACTCGCCGGAATCAGGTCCAAGCTGCGAGAAATCCTGTAGACGCGCAAACGCGCGGCGCGGGAGATGAGAGGCGCGGTACGGATAAGGCGTCAGTTCATGAGGGTTCGAACTTTCTCCAGAGGCAAATCGGCGCTCTCCGCTATGATGTCCGGCGATATGCCGCGAGCCAGCAGGTTGCGGGCTACTTCGAGCTTGCCTTTTTCAATGCCCTTTTCCATGCCCTTTTCCATGCCCTTTTCCATACCGCGCCTCTCTATTTCCGCAGCCTCTTCTCTCTCGCCCATGCGTATATACACAATTTTCCCCTCCCTGCTCAGTTGTTCTCTGTACTCCACGTATTGTTTTTCCAAATTTTTGTCTTTCAGGTGCAAAATCCGCTCTATGAAAAGCAGCAAATCCCGTTTATCGTCCCGGCTCCAGCCACGCTCGCCGAGAAGTTCCAGCGACTTGCGAAGGTAATTATATTTCTGGAGTTCTTTTTTGCTCCGCGACGCGCACTTAGCAGCGTAAAGCACGAGGTCTATTGGATTATCGCTCGATATAAGCTCGTCGTCGTCCAACTCCGACAGGACAAGGTTATTATAACGATAAATAACCTCCGTACCATAGAAGCTGTG
>JAISQP010000168.1 GCA_031274115.1 Synergistaceae bacterium | reverse complement strand
GCTCCTCAACGTAGCTCTGCTACGCCTGCGGGCCTTTTTGCGACAACTGCCGCGAGAAGCGAACAAATCTACTGCATTTCACTCACAGAACACTAAATCAGTGATTCCCTAAAAATAAATCTGCCTTTCCCTAGAGATCTGACGAGGATGTACCAACTTCGACGACTCCGCCATGATAGCAGATGAACCACTTTATATCGAAAGCCTCTAGCTTTTTCGCTGAGGCTTTCGCCTCGTCGGGGTCGACAGCGTAGTTCAGGTTAGCGACCCGTAACTTGCCGTCGGAGAGCACCAGGGCGTCGCCGGTTATCATCGTCTTGTGACGGCGCACGTACACCGAAATATGTCCCGACGTGTGTCCGGGCGACGCGACAATTCTGACGCCGCCGCACCACGAGAACGCGTCATCATTCTTGAGCTTGACGTCAACAAGGACCGGTTTCACTGTTTTGAGCTTGTTGGAAATTTTTTTCGCCGACGCCTTTCGTTCGCCCCTTGACGTCTTGAAGACAGCCTCGGCTTGTTCGAGCCTGGGGGATTTTTTCTCTCCGCTGATGTAAGGCGCCTCAAGTTCAGAGGCCATCACTCGAATATTGGGGTACTTCTCGCACAGCTCCCACAAGGCGCCGCAGTGGTCGTAGTCATGATGCGTTATTATTACGGCAGTTACCTCTTCAAGCGGGGCGCCGGCCGCAATCGCCGCCTGTTCGAGCTTTGGCAGGAAACCCGGATAACCGCAGTCGATAAGGATCTTCTCTCGCCCGTCCACTATTATTACCGGGTATATGAAGTCCTCCTCTCCGTCATCGTTCTCGAAATTAACGGCGAGCACCAGGATCTCACTGTTTTTGCCGCGGTCATTCAACGTCATCATCCCCCACAGATAGATCAACTTCTCAGCAATCAAGAAAATCTTTCCCTCTTAGTACATGTTATTGAGGATATTCTACGAGCGCTGATCGAATTCGTAAAGCTGAAAATTCATGTATATCCGACGAGCGCATTATTTCGAAGGCTGCGCGCTTTTTCCCTGAAAGCGGGGTAATATAACGGGATGAAGGAAGCTGAATTCGTTGAGAGGGTAGACGGCGCCGGAGGAAGGGCTTTTATCGTCGGGGGATGGGTGAGAGACCGGGTCATGGGCGTTGCGCCGCGTGATAAGGATTATCTCGTGACGGGCGTTGCGGAGTGCGTGTTCCGCGCCATGTTCCCCGACGCGTTTAAGGTTGGCGGGAAATTCCCCGTGTACCTCGCGGAGATAGACGGCGAAAGGCGCGAAGTCGCCTTCGCGAGGAGCGAAGCAAAGAGCGCGGGCGGCCATCGGGGTTTTGATATCTCCTTTTCGCCGCTTACGACCGTGGAGGAGGATCTCTTTCGCAGGGACGCGACTGTCAACGCAATGGCGGTCGACCTCCTGACGGGTGAGCTGATAGACCCGTACGGAGGCGCGGGGGATATCCGAGACAGAGTGATAAGGGCGGTGTCGGGGCGTTTCGCCGACGACCCGGTCCGGGCGCTCAGAGCGGCGCGCCAGGCCGCTCAGTTCGGTTTTCGGATAGAACCCGACACCGTAGGCATGATGCGGGCCTGCCGCGAGGAACTGCGCGGCGAGCCGAGGGAGAGGTTTATAAAGGAACTTGCCCTGGCGCTCGATTGCGCAAAACCGTCTATTTTTTTCACGAGCTTGCTCGACGCCGGCGTCCTCGATGTCGCGTTTCCTCAACTTTACGCGTTAGCGGCGGCGTCGGAGGATATTTACGCGCGGTGTATGGAGGCGCTCGACAAAGCCGCGGACCTCACGGAGATGACCGGCGCCCGCTTCGCGGCGCTGGCGAACGCGCTCTGCGGACAAACCGCGCGAGACGGGCCGGCTCTTCCCTCCGAACGCCATGAGAGAGCGCTGAGCGCGCTCATGGCGTGGAACGCGACGTCCAGGCTTCCAAGGCTCTGGATGAAATGCGCTCTCTTCGCTATGCGCGAGACGACGCCCGCCGCGAATTACAAAAGCCCGGAGGAGACAGCCGGCTTTCTGGAGCGTCTGAACCACTCTCCGCTCGGAGCGGAGGGCTTCACGGCCGTAATGCTCTCAGCGGGGCTGCGCTTGCCCGAGTTCCTGAAAAATCACCGAGTCTTTCGGGACGCGATCGCGTCCGTTAAAGCCTCCGACGCTCCGCCCGAACTGAAGGGGGCGGAGGTTGGCGAATGGCTTAAGGCGCGCAGGGCCGCGGCCGTTTCCGCCTTGTTATTCCGATACCAAATCAAGTGACCCGGCTATTTCTCGGAGCTGAAGGAGAGAGAAAATCTGAGGAGCTGCAGGCCGCCAAGGCAGAGCCAGATATCGGCAAGGTTTATGAATAACGCGACGTGAATCCAATCTATGACGTATCCGTAGAAAACCCTGTCAATCAGGTTGGATACCGCGCCGGCCCATAGCAGCGGGATTCCGGGCGCGGATCTGAACGCGGCGCTCTTTACGCAAATGCAGCCAAGCAGCACAGCGCCCGCTAGCGCAGCGAACAAGCCGAGTGTCGCATGCCTTTCAAGCAGAGAGAAAGATATGCCGAAATTCAAGTGTAGATTACGCGCGAACGGCTCATACCCCGATAACGCGAGATATTTCGTCGCTCTGTCCGCTGCCGTCGCGGATATGAAAATTAAAACGCCAGAATATCTTTCGTTCATCGCTCTCAGCGATTTTGGGATGCGGGTGTTTATTTTTTTATATCCGCCGTCTCGCCGGAGGTTATCCTCTGCAGCTCGTCCGGCGAGATCGGGAAGAAGGCGTGGTCGCTTCCGGCCGCGGACCAGACGACGGGGTATTTGAAGAGGTCCTCGTCTATGAGCGTCCTTGGTTGAACGGGATAGCCGACCGGCGGCACGCCGCCCGGTTCGAAGAGCGAGAAGCTTCGTATCGCTTCCGCCGTTCCCATGCGGACGCCGCGGACGCCGAGAATCCTCTTGATCTTTTTGTCGCTGACCCTGTTCGCCCCGGACATCAGAGCGAGAACCCACTCCTTTTCATCAGTCTGCGCGGAAAAGAGCATACTCTTTAAAATTTCCTCCGGAGGGGCGCCGACTGCCCTTGACGCGTCCTCCACAGTGAAAATCGTCTCCTTCGCGAGGATTATCGGCGCGTCGCAGGAAACGCTTTTCAGGTACATTCTCACCCGCTCGACAGGGTCGGTTATAAGCGACAGATCCATCTCCTCAAAACTCCTTCTTCGTGAATTTATTTTCGATACAACAGCCTATACGCCTCTATGTTCCGAAGGACGGCTTTCACGTAGCCCCTGGTCTCGGAGTAAGCGATGTCCTCGATCCACTCCGGCATATCCGTTATCGGCTCGCGGCTCCATCTCGTCACTGGGCTTCCCCCCGCATTGTACGCGGCGAGCGAGCGAGGCGCGTCCCCGAACCTGGCGAAGAGTCCGACAAGGTGGTTCGCTCCTAGAAGCACGTTCTCCGCCGTTCGTCTGTAGGCGTTCTCGTCGAGCTTCATCTTGCGCGCTTCCTGGCGTCCCGTAGCCGGCATGAGCTGCATGAGGCCGTAAGCCCCGGCGGAACTGATAACGTCCGGCTCGAACAAACTCTCCTGCCGCATCACTCCCCATATAACGGCAGGCTCTACGCCGGTTTTTTCAGAGGCGGCAAGCACTTCCCTCTCGAAAGCCCTCGGGAAATGATACCTCATTAATCCCTCCAGCGCGTACTCGCTCGCCGGAACAGCCCTCTGAAGAACGGCGAAGATCCTCATGGCCGATGAGAAATCCCCCTCCCAAAGGGCCAGCCTGGTCGCGCTGTAGAGCGAAGGTACGTCCGGCGCTCCGTTTTTTCCCGAATCGGCTTCGGCGGCAAGCCTCGCGTATGTGACGAACCCCCACTCCTCCAGGCGGCTTCCCCTGTCATAGCTCGCTGGCGCGTCTCCGCTCTTCACGCCCCCGTCCGGGCTCACGAGAAACGTGTGGTACTCCGCCGGGTACAGATCGACGAGCTTCTGCCTGACTCGCGCCGCGGCTTTGGGGCTATTCAGCTTCTCGAGAGCCCTCGCCTGCCAGTAGAGCAGCCTCGACCCAAGCTCCCTGTTTTTTATCTCGGGGGAAAAACCGGCTGCCCACTGTTCTTGAGCCGTCCTGTAATTTTTCGCCTTCCACGCCTTCCAGCCCTTCTCCCAACGCGAAGCCGCGGCTTGATTCGACGCGCCGTGCTTTGAGTAAAGCAGCCTTGCCGCCTCCTCCGACGCGCCGCCCTGGTCGAGGCCGATTATGACGACCAGAGCGTCAGCCGCAACGTCCGGGTAGTCGTCTCTCGCCTCCGCGACGCTTTGAAGAGTCCTGATCACATCCTTGGTCATGCCGCGCCGCGCTAAAGACGCGAGACGCTGTACGGATCGCTGGGGATACTCGTTCTCGGCCAGGGCTATCTCGGACCAGAGAGAGAACGCGAGCGCGTTCTTATTCGTTCTGTACGCGGAGTAGGCCAGGTAGTAACGGGCGGCCTCGCCGCAGTAAGCGTCCCGCGACGCGAGTTCGAAGCGAGCGGCGGCGGAATCGTACTTTTTATTGATGTAGTCGTTGTAACCAAGCGCGTACTCAGCTCTTGCCGAACTTCCCTTCGGAAGAGCCGCGCAAAAAGCGAGCGCCGCCGCGTTTGACTGGGAGTCGATCAAAAGCGCGGCGCCCTCGTCCGCGCTCACCCCTGGCAGCGCTATCATCTGCGTGAGAGCCTGAAGTCTTCGTTTTTTGTCCGGGGACAGCTCGAGCATCCTCCTGAACCACTCCAGGGATTCATCGGGCAGAGAGAGATCCCGCGAGAGCCTTCCAAGCGCGAAAGCCAGATAATACTTAAGGGACTCCGGAGCGGCGGCCCAGAGAACCTTGCCGTTCTCGTAAGCCTCCTCCTTTCTGCCTATGCGCTCCTGACCGAGAACCATGAGCATCGAGGCGTACGGCGCCAGATCGGGAGGAAAGTTTTCAGCTTCGTTTTCGTTCAGTTTCATGCTCTCCAGAATCGCCACCCCCTCCGAATACTTCCCCTGTAACCAGAGCGCGTTCAGGTAAAGCGAGCGGTCTTGCGCCGAGAGAGGCGCCATGTCCCCGGACAATGGGTCCGCAGCGTAAAGCGACTCGACGGCGCCCCAGTTTCTGCTCCAGAAGGCCCTTTGCACAGCGCTCAACTCCCCGGCGTCTGCACTCCCCGCAGAGAGAGCGAGAACCAGGACGAATGCGATATAAAAAATTACACTATTATCATACCGCCGTATGCGCCTTGCGTTTTGGAAAAATTTAATTATTATGCAACACATGTTTATCGACCAACCTTTCCGAGAGGTACGAGGTACATTGAAAACGCAAAACGAAAATTTTGCAACTGCTATTGGCGCACTCGCGGC
>JAISQP010000155.1 GCA_031274115.1 Synergistaceae bacterium | reverse complement strand
CCGCCGAACTGAGTCTTTCCTCCCAGCGGCTGCTGAGTGATAAGGCTGTACGGGCCTATGGAACGGGCGTGAATTTTATCGTCGACCAGGTGTATCAGCTTCAGCATGTACATGATCCCGACAGTGACCTTGCCGTCCATAGGTATTCCGGTTCTGCCGTCGAAGAGCGTTATCTTGCAGTCCGGGGTCAGGTCCGGGTATTTCTCCTCCCTCACCCTGTCGAGGTGCGAGAGTATCTCGTTTTCGTTTGCCGCCAGGAAGACCGGCGTCGATACCTTCCAGCCGTTGTGATGGGCGACGAAGCCCGAGATCGTCTCCAGCACCTGTCCCAGGTTCATCCTGGACGGCACTCCGAGGGGGTTAAGAACGACGTCCACCGGGGTTCCGTCAGAGAGGTACGGCATATCCTCCTCCGGCATGATCCTCGAAACCACGCCCTTGTTGCCGTGGCGTCCGGCCATCTTGTCGCCTTCCGTTATCTTGCGGAACTGAGCCACGTACACCTTTATGACCTCGTTGACGCCCGCGCTCATATCCTCGCTGTTCTCGGCCCTCGTGAGGCGCTTTACCGTGACGACCTTGCCGCCCTCGCCGTGAGGCACTCTGAGGCTCGTGTCGCGCACCTCGCGCGCTTTCTCGCCGAATATCGCCCGGAGAAGCTTCTCCTCGGGCGTCTGGTCCGACTCGCCCTTGGGCGTGACCTTGCCGACAAGAATATCGCCCGCTTTCGCCTCGGCCCCGACCCTGATTATGCCGTCCTCGTCGAGGTTCTTGAGGGCGTCCTCCCCGACGTTCGGTATATCTCTCGTTATCTCCTCAGGCCCCAGCTTCGTCTCGCGGGCTTCTACCTCGTACTCTTCTATATGAATAGAGGTGTAGTAGTCCTCTTTGACCAGGCGCTGACTCAACAGGATCGCGTCCTCGAAGTTGTAGCCCTCCCAGGACACGAAGGCGACCAGCACGTTCCGCCCGAGCGCCAGCTCCCCTCCGTCGCATGACTGCCCGTCCGCGATGACCTGTCCGCTCTCCACCCGGTCTCCGCTCGAGACTATGGGTTTCTGGTGGATGATGGTGCCCTGGTTGGACCTGCGGAACTTTATCAGCTTGTAGATATCGAGACGGCCGTCGTCGCTCGTCACCTCTATGCGGTCCGCGTCGAGATACGTTATCGTTCCCGAGCGATTCGCCACGACGCAGGAGCCGGAGTCCTTGGCTATCCGATGCTCGATGCCGGTTCCCACGAGCGGCGCCTCCGAGATCACGAGTGGAACGGCCTGACGCTGCATGTTCGAACCCATGAGCGCCCTATTGGCGTCGTCGTGCTCCAAAAAAGGAATGAGAGCCGTGGAGACTGACACTATCTGCTTCGGAGAGATATCCAGATATTGGACGTCGTCCGGGTCTACCTCCCTGACGTCGCTTCTGTGACGGACGTATATCGTGTGACCGATGAGACGGCCTTCCTCGTCGATTGGAGTGTCCGCCCTTCCGACATATTTTGTATCTTCCTCGTCGGCGGAGAGGTAAATCACCTCGTCTGTGACCTTCCCGCCAGCGACCTTTCGGACCGGGCGCACCAGGAAGCCGTAATCGTTTATCCTGGCATACGTCGCCAGGGACGTCACCAGCCCGATGTTCGGGCCCTCCGGCGTCTCTATCGGACAGACTCTGCCGTAATGCGTGTAGTGAACGTCGCGCGCCTCGAAACCGGCGCGCTCCCGGCTCAATCCGCCCGGCCCCAGCGCGGAAAGCCTGCGCCTGTGCGTCAGCTCCGCAAGGGGGTTTGTCTGGTCCATAAACTGCGAGAGCTGGCCGGAGCCAAAAAACTCCCTCAAGACGGCGGATACCGGGCGAACGTTTATCAGATCGCGCGCCATGGAAGTGGCGAGGTCAGGGATGGTCGTCATTCGCTCCTTCGCGATTCGCTCCATGCGGAGAAGGCCGATACGGACCTGGTTCTGCAGAAGTTCGCCCACCGCGCGCACCCGTCTGTTGCCCAGATGGTCGATGTCGTCCTCTCCCTCGTACGTCTCGTCGTTTTTGAGGCGCAGCAGCTCGAGGGATATCGCTACAATGTCGGCTATGGTGAGGAGGCGCTCCTTGTCCGGCAGGTCCAGATCGAGGCGGCGGTTCGCCTTGTAACGGCCGACTCTTCCGAGGTTGTATCTCCTCGTGTCGAAGAATATGCTGTGAACGTATTCGCGGGCGTTTTCCATGCGGGCCGGCTCGTTCGGTCTGAGACGTTTAAACAGCTCCATTATCGCTTCGTCGCTTGTCGAGACGCCGTCCTTCTCGATGGTGGCGGCCACGACAGGATCCACGTCCCACACCCATACCTTTGTGCGCCCTTGGTTCCAGAGAGTCTCCAGGTGCTCCTTCGAGAGGCGGTCGTTCTTTTTTATCAGAACCGATCCGTCCTCCGCCACAATGGCCTCGGCGAGAAGCATTCCTTTAACGTCGTCCTCCGCAAGGTCCATCTCAACATGTTTTGCCTCGAAGAGTTTCAGTATCTCTTCGTCCGAGTTCACTCCAAACGCCTTTAGCAGCATCGTCACAGGAATTTTTTTCCTGCTGTCGACCTTTACCGAGATTGGCTCCACCTTAAGAGGAGGCTCTCCCTTCGGAAGGTCGAACTCCATCCACGCGCCGCGGTCCGGTATGACCTTCGCTGAATACAGCTCCTGGCCGGGCGTGCGTTCCGCCGTGAAGTATACCCCGGCGGAACGGGCAAGCTGATTTACGACAACGCGCTCGGTGCCGTTGATGATGAATGTGCCGCGGGACGTCATTATCGGAAAATCGCCGAGGTAAATCTCCTCCTCCTTGATCTCGCCCGTTTTTTTATTGACGAGACGAATTGTCGCCCGTACGGGCCTTGACCAGGTCAGGTCCCGGCTTCTCGCCTCGTCCAGGCTTATCGTCTCTGGCTCTACGCTGTAGTTTACAAACTCCAGCGAAAAAGAGCCGTCATAGCTCTGAATCGGAAAAACTTCCCTGAAAAGTTCCTGGAGCCCTTGCTCCTCCCGCATCATCGGGTCCGCGTCTTTTTGGAAAAACCAATCATGTGAATTTTTTTGAACTTCAACCAAATCTGGAAGAGGTAAAAGATCCTTTTCCGTGCCAAAAATCAGACGTTCGCGCGCTTTCTCCGAGGGGGCTGTTGCCAGCATGGGGAGAACTACCTCCCTGAGTGAATTTTTTGGTTAGTACAACATGTACAGCAGAGAATAATATCAAACAATTTACGCGTTGTCAAATTTTTGCGATTTTATTTTTCCTCCGCAACGCCGTATAGAGTCCCGTAAAGAGTATGAGCATAGGGAGGGCGGCGACGACGCATCCGCCGCTTCCGCTTCTCACGGCGTTTTTGGGGACGTGTTGTTCGGTTATCGTTACATTCCAGATATTTCCCGTCTCCGGGATTTCTTTACCTGCTCCGACGGACGCGCTTTTTTTCGTGACGACGTCTATCCCTTGGAGCGTCAGTCCCTCTTTTTGCGCTTCGACTCGGAGCGTCGAGTCGGATGGGACGTTTTTAAAAGCGAAGTTCCCCCCAGAGTCCGTCTTGGTCTCCTGGGCGTAGTCCTGGCGCTTAATCGACACCAAGGCGCCTTCGATAGGTTTATCGCCGCTTGTGATCACACGACCGCTTATCACTTCGCCCCCGCCCTCCGTGAAGATGTTGTACGCAATCTGGGAGACGGAGTCGAAAATCTGGGCGTCGGCGGAAACTTCCGGAGTCGCTAACCACAGGCTTGACTCACCGTTAGACCCTATATTGACGTGGTAGTACATCACGTCGCCGTCATAGGCGTAACCGTCCGATACCGCCGCGTAATTCCCGTCCTCGCGCTCGATCCCCAGAATGACAGGAAGTCCGGCGTCGAGGTTTGAATTGATCGCGTTTACGAGAAGCTTCAAGGGCAATCCGCCCGGTCTCGATTGCGCGACGGCGTTCGAGTAGCCAAAAGTTTCGACTAACGCCCGCGCCGCGGCGTTCAAATCCGCGTCCTCGCGTTCTTTTCCATAAGCTGTTCCGGCCGCTATTCCGGCATCGAACAGCAGCGCGCCTATCGCCCTGCGCTGATTTTCGTTCATTCGCTCGTCCGGGACGTCCGGCATGAGTTCCCAGCTATATCGCCCGCCATCGCCGTCACCGCCTCTTGTCAGCGCGGTAACGCCGCTCTCTCCGACAAGGACGCCAAACTCCTTCACCCCTACGCCCATTCGAGGGTAGGCCTGGTTCTTCATGATCTGAGACGTTGCGGTTGCGACAGTCCCAGCCGGGCAGCGTTCCGGGGTGTAATAATTAAAGACGTAAAACGCCGGATCGTTTTCGACGCCCTCTTGCCCCCATCTAGTCTTGAGCAGCGGGGCGACTTTGACGTCCACGCTCGGGATCTCTTCCGGCAGGACTGAGCCGCCCCGGGACTCCGCTTCGGCAAAGAGCCTCCATCGCTCTTGCGCGACGGACAGGCCGCGTGACTGCCAATCTTCGTTGTGCAGCGCCTTTACGCGTTTTTTCAAGTCCGATGTCACCATTTTATAAATTGGGTTCGCGGGGGTCTGTTCGTAAGTTTTCGCTTCCGGGAAGTAGGCCGTAATAGGTTCGAGCAGGTCGTCCGCGGGTATTATGACAATTCCGCGCGGTTCGAGGTATGCGATATAGTGGAAAGCCGCCGCAGATGACGCGACAGCGCCTCGTTCGCCAAAACTTTCGATTCTGGAGAAGAACGCCGGGGTCTCCCCAAATGGCGCCGCGTTTAACGCGAGCCAGCCTCGTACGGCGGCGGCGGCCTGCTCCTGGGTCGTTGGCGCGCCAAGAGCCGCCTGGCTAAAGCAAAGAAGAGCCAACAGCGCCAGGAAGGTTTTTTTTGCCTTTGTCAATCGCGTCACCCCAGTCTATCCGGTTCGAAACAGCCGAGCCGCGCGCGGTTGTAAAGAGACCTTGTACGGCGCGCGGCAGCGGCTTTGCCGTCTATCGTCTTCTTTTTCTTCCAAGGATCACGCACACTCCGGTAAGAGCGAGCAGCACAGGGTACTGGGCGATTCCGCAGCCGCCGCCAGCCGCGTCCTCCTCCTTGATCTGGACGTTCCAGACGTTGCCCGTCCTGGACGTGTAGTCGTTCATTTCCCGAGGCGAGTCGCTATTTCCCGTAGTCACGGTAATGACGGGATAGGTATGCCCAGCGAGCGTCGTCGTGATTCTGAACGCCGTCAGTGACGGAAGCTGAGTAAAGACGAACTTGCCATCGGATGCCGCGCGGACGGTCTCTCTGATTCCGCCGCCCTGCAGCGTAACCTGCGCGCTGGAGGCGCGCACGTCGTTGCTCGATATCACCCTGCCGCTTATGATCTCTCTGCCATAGACCGCCGCGGGACGCCTATCCTCCGGGTAAATATTGTAGATGACCGAGTTTACCATATCGTATTCGGCTATCTGGGGAAGGGCGAACCACCATACGTTGTCGTCGGTGTAGCCGGGGCCCCATCCCATGTTCACGTGATGATAAAACGAGCCGTACAGAGAATCGTAGCCGTATCCGTCGACCACGACAGCGTGTCCGGTGGGACTGCCCGAGTTGAAGTCGGACTTTACGAAGATCCCGAGTCCAACCGGCATCCCGGCGTCGAGGTTGGAGTTTATTATCGTTGAAAGAGTGTGACTGTTGATCTCGCCGCTAATGCCTCCCCCGGCCAATTTGGCGCTGAAATACCCGAAGGTGTTTATCAGAGCGTCAGCGATCCCGTTCACCGTCGAACTCGTTTCGTTATGCCCAAAATTCGACCCTATGGAGACCGCGGCGTCAGCGATCAACCGACCGATGTCACTATTGTTAATAGCGCCACCATCGCCCCAATACCGTCCATCCTCGCGAGTGCTACCCAGGAGCGTCCGTGTCTCCTCCACCCCATCTACCCTGACGATATAAGCCCTGTCGCCGACGATGTCTTTTATGCCGACCTTCGGGTGCGCGAAGTAGTTCATGATCTGCGCCATCATGACGGCGCCGCAGCCTGCCGGATAGTTCTTTGGAGTGTCGCTGTTGTACACTGGGGTATTGTCTCCAGAGACCTGACCCCACTCCGTGTTGAGCAGCGCATTGACCCATACCTCGGATGGATTGCCGGTCAGCGGGCCCGCGCTTCTCTTGGGGTTTTGTCCGAGTTCGATGAGATCCGCCCATTTTTCCCGCGCCTCCGAGGCGCCGGAGGCGCGTCTCGATCCGCTCCGGAGCGATTTCACCTGAATCGATATGCTTGCGCCAATCAGGTCGTAGAGTTCGTTCTTCGGCGCCGGGCCATAGGAGGCCGCCTTTGGAGCAAACGCCGTGACGGGCTCCAGCGTGTCGTCGGCCGGTATGAGGACGACTCCCGAGGGTTCGAGGAACGCGGCGTAATACAACGCCTCCGACGGGTCCGCAACCCTTCCGTTCTCTCCGTACGCCTCAACTCTGGAGAGGCCGCCGACGATGTTTTCAAATGGCGAGGAATCGCTATAGGTCAGCCAGCCCTTCACCATATCCTCGGCCTGTGTCAGTGTAGTTGGAGCTGCCGACGCCGCCGCGGAGAGAAGAAGGACGAACAGTACCGACAAAATAATATGACGCTTGTAACCTTTCATGACGCACCTCCAAATTATTCGCGGCGGAGCCGCTTTCGTTCAGCGGGATGATTGTACCACAGTTGTCCTCGGCGCGCCAAACGTTACGACAAAAAGCCCGAGAGTTTTTCGTCGCGCCGCAGCGCCAGCCATGTTTCGACGGGCAGCTCCTCCGGGCGGGCGGACGCGGAAAGCGAGTGGGACGACAGGACTTCCCGGGATGAGCTTCCGGACATTCCGAACGAGGCGGACCAGTTGTTAGCCAGCGTCTTTCTCCTCTGCGCGAAGGAGCCAAGGAGAAGACGGCGCCAGGCTCTATCCCGGGGCAGCGCGGCGATGTCCGGCTTTTCGGAGAGAATCACGGCCTCGAGTATGGCCGAGTCTACCCTCGGCATCGGGGAAAACGCTCCTCTCGGCACCGCCCTCGCCACTGAGACCTCCCCGAGACAGGAGAGCGTTACGCCGAGCGGTCCGCTCCCGCGCGACCCGGCGCCGGAGGCGAGTCTGGCGGCGACCTCCTTCTGCGTCATCAGCAGCATATACCTCAACCCTTTGCCGGAAAACGCTTCGAGCAGAGTCCATATTAACGGCGTCGTAATGTGATAGGGGAGATTGGCGATGATTCGGGTGGGAGGCGTGATGACGGAGTAGTCGAAGCGGACGGCGTCCCCCCAGTGCAGCGTGAGTCTGTTATCCGATTCGGCCAGTGACTCCAGTTCGCCCTTCAGCCTCGTATCGAGCTCTATGGCGTCGACGCTCCCGCACGGGGCGCCCAAAATTCCCCGCGTGAGCGTCCCGGCGCCAGGCCCTATCTCGAGGACCCTGTCCGAGGGCTCCAGCTTCGCTCGCTCGATCATCCAGTTCACTACAGACTTGTCGCGCAAAAAATTCTGGCCGATGTCAGTGTTTTTCTTGAAAAAAATATTAGTCATAAAGCATCCTTTCGCGCGATTCCGCCGAGACATGCGCCCGGCTGCCGGAATTTCGAGAGCGTCATAAATACCCGACGCGTTCAGGTCCTAAGATTATACAACCTGCCGCAGTCCGCACGCGGCGGCGTACTTTACGTTCTTCATGACTTCCACGATCGGGCGCCCGCCTAAGGAACCACTGATTCAATCAGCGCTTCTCTAAAAATACACATACGACGGTAATTCATCGTAAAAAGGAGAATAATCGCGAACAAATGATATAAGCGTCAATTATCAGTGATATTTTTTATTATTAGGAGTTGAGAATTAGTCAATTAATGGTTAGACTTCCTTCGTAGCGTTTAGCACTCGACCACGATGAGTGCTAACACAAAAAGACAAGCAATTATTCTTAAGGAGGTTATACTGATGAAACTAAAGCCATTGGGTGATCGTGTCGTAGTGAAGGCGGCGCCCCACGAGGAAATGACAAAGGGCGGGCTCGTCCTTCCGGATACGGTGAAAGAGAAGCCGGTGGAGGGGATAGTCGTGGCCGTTGGCGCCGGGAAGCTCAATGATGACGGCAAAAGGCAGTCGATGGACCTCAAGGTTGACGATAAGATTATCTACAGCAAGTATTCCGGAACCGAGGTAAAGCTCGACGGCGAAGAGTTCTTGATCCTGAGCGAGCGCGACGTGCTCGCGGTAGTCGAAAATTAAGGCGTCTGTCTGACTAATCGATTTTTTTAACTCGTCGAATACAACATCTATCATAAGGAGGAAGCATAAATGGCCAAAGTTCTGCTTTTCAGAGAGGAAGCCCGCCGCGCGATGGAGCGCGGCATCAATAAAGTAGCTGATACCGTAGGCATCACGCTCGGGCCTAAGGGCCGCAACGTCGTCCTGGAGAAGAAATTCGGTTCTCCGACAATCACGAATGACGGAGTTACGATAGCCAAAGAGATAGAGCTCGAGGATCCGTTCGAGAATATGGGAGCGCAGCTCATCAAAGAGGTTGCCTCCAAGACCAACGACATTGCCGGAGACGGCACCACGACGGCGACGGTCGTAGCTCGCGCCATGATCCGCGAGGGCATCAAAAACGTGGCGGCGGGAGCTAACGGAATGCAGCTTCGCCGTGGTATAGAAAAGGCTGTAGATCTCGTGGTGGATGAACTCAAAGCTCAGGCCGTGAACGTCAAGGAGCACGAGATGATAGCGCAGGTCGCCTCTATTTCCGCCAACGACAAGGCGGTCGGCGAACTCATCGCCCAGGCGATGGAGAAGGTGGGCGAGGACGGGGTAATCACCGTCGAAGACAGCCAGTCAGTCGGAACCGCGCTGGAGATGGTCGAGGGCCTTCAGTTCGACAAAGGATACATCAGCCCGTACATGATCACCAATCCCGACCGCATGGAAGCGTCTCTGGACGACGCCAACGTGCTCATCGTGGAGGGAAAGATCTCTAACGTCAAGGATATGCTTCCGGTGCTCGAAAAGGTCGTGCAGACCGGCAAACCTCTTCTCATCATCGCGGAGGACGTGGAAGGCGAAGCTCTCGCCACTCTCGTTGTAAACAAGCTGCGCGGCATCCTGCAGGTCGTCGCCGTCAAGGCGCCAGGCTTCGGAGACCGCCGCAAGGCGATGTTGCAGGATATCGCGACCGTGGTAGGCGCGCGGGTTATAAGCGAGGATATCGGCCTCAAGCTCGAGAACGCGGACCTCACCCTGCTCGGCAAGGCCAAGAGAGTGCGCGTCGGCAAGGAAGAGACCACCATCGTAGAGGGCGCTGGCGATCCGCAGTCGATTAAGGACCGCGCCGCCCAGATCCGTAAGGAACTGGAGGACTCCACCTCCGAGTACGACAAGGAAAAACTCCAGGAGCGTCTTGCGAAGCTCGTCGGCGGCGTCGCTGTCATACAGGTCGGCGCGGCTACAGAGACGGAGCAGAAGGAACTCAAGCATCGCATCGAGGACGCGCTCAACGCGACTCGCGCGGCGGTCGAAGAGGGCATAGTGGCCGGCGGC